>CADBNQ010000217.1 GCA_902796045.1 uncultured Lachnospiraceae bacterium
ACAGTACCGGCCAGATATCCGCTGATTTACAGACAGAATCACATATATTGGTGTGGGAAGTTTATCTTAAATAGTATAACGAAGAAAAAATCGGCGTCGCAGTTACTGCGGCGCCGATTTTTTTAAACAGGGCTGCCGCACAAGGCTATCGCAGTAGTGCAGGGGCTGCCGGTGGATGTCTGAGGCTGACTTTGTACCGCATGAAAAAAGGCTAAATGAATTAGCCTTTTTTCGAGGAACAACGGAAGCCGAAGACATTCCCGGCAGCCCCTGCACTACTTTACCTGTTCTTTTTAAATGGGAAAAATGATATCAGGAAGATTGTGCCGGCTATGGCCAGGCCGAGGAATATAAACAGGAACCCTTCTTTGAACTGATCGTTGCGATAATCTTTGTTGATCTCCTTGGGGGAAACAATTCCTTCGTACAATGCACCCCGGTCTCCATCCAGACTGAGGACCTTGTTTTTGGAAAGCTTTCCTACAGCTGTATACTCTCTGTCCAGCATTTTAGGATTCACCACCCTGCAGGTGACAACCATGTCACCGATTTTATAATCATCACCTTCGCGGGAAGCATATACCCCCTCTCCGACATGCTTTAATCCATAGGGCTCTCCGGCATCTTCCGGATCTCTGAAAGCCGGGACCGTGCAGTCCTCCATACAGAAGGAACGGCCGTCAAAGAGGGAAAGGATGCTTCCGTCAAGCTTCACCCCGCTGTCTCCGATCTCTACATCACCACTGATGACACTAAGGCCATTGTTGTATTCGGGATCACCGTTTAAGAAGTCTTCAGGAAATGCGGGATTCTCGTAGGACTTCTGTTTTCCTGTATGTTTTTTAGCTTCTTCTTTGCTTGAATACCCTTTAAAGGAGGGGACGGCATAGGGTTCAAATGCTTTTACCCCATAGGGATAATAATGAGTACTTTTCTTTTTCCGTATCTCCACATCTTCACGGGTCCACTGGTACATCTCTGCGTCCCGAAAGATGACCGGTCCCATGTCGGTCAGCCCCAGAACATCGTCATATGCCGGAGATATCACATGCAATGTCCCCGAAAAGACCTTCAGATCATCCATGCCCTCAAGGCCGGACCCGATAAAGATGGCACCGGCCAGTATAAGGATGCCGCCGGCAAGACCGGCGAAGATACAGGCAATTATCCTGACAGCTTTATGATTCATTTCATCATCCTCCCTGAAATAGTTTTTGTCAGTCTCATTATAGCAGAAAAGACAGAAAAAATGTGAGCTTACCTTTAAACACCGGAAAGAAAGGCGAATAATCCGTTGTATTCCGGCCTGCCTGTTTGCTATAATACATTTATTAGCTAAAGACAAAGGAGAGACTGATCATGATAAAAACAATCGTTTTTGACATCGGAAACGTACTGATGAGATTTGAATATAAAAGCTACGTGAAGAAACTGCTGGGAGATGATGACCTGATTGAGAAAGTAAATGATGCCATATGGAGAACCGGATACTGGAACGAGCTGGATCTGGGGTATGATCCGGAACTGGTCTTTTCTAAAATGCTTGCTGCCGGGCCTGATTATCAGAATGAGATCCGGATGGTCATTGATAATGTCGGCCAATGTATCGGACGCGCGGAGTATGCAAAGGACTGGATCAAAGGCCTGAAAGAGAGAGGCTTTCAGATCCTGTTCCTGTCGAATTATTCCCAGTATATCATGCAGGCCGCTCCTGAAGCTCTGGATTTCCTCCCCTTGATGGACGGAGGGATCTTTTCCTGCAATATCGGCCTGATTAAGCCTGATCTTAAGATCTTCCGGAGCCTGTGCGAAGAATACCGGCTGGATCCGGAAGAGTGTGTTTTCATAGATGATAATAAGGACAATATTAAGGCCGCGCAAAGAGCAGGCTTTCACACGGTGCATTTTGTCGAATTCACTCAGGCAAAGGACGAACTGGAGGAAATCATCCGAGGCATTCCTGACTGATCTCAGAAAAACCGGCTGATGTCTGCCGGAAGCTTTGCTTCAACGGTGATCTTCTTGTCTGAAAAGGGATGGTCAAAGCTTACCCTGCAGGCATGCAAGGCTGATCTGGTTATGGCCTCTGTCTGGCCATGACCATAGAGGCTGTCTCCCAAAAGGGGATGGCCGATCTGAGCCATATGAAAACGGATCTGATGCATCCTTCCGGTACCGGTCCGGACCCGGCATATGCTGTACTCATCTGACCGGGAGATCACCTCATAGCAGGTTATTGCCTGCTTTATGCCGCCTGCCCGG
>CADBNQ010000218.1 GCA_902796045.1 uncultured Lachnospiraceae bacterium
ATGATTAATAGAGAAGACATGCTGGAACTGACCCGGAGAATGAATGTATCAAGGAATTGCTTTTCCCGGATCGCAGGATGTTACCTGGACAAAGAGGGTTTTGAAGACGGGTCATTTAACGTCCATTTTGGAAACCTTTCCGCAGCAGACCAGAAGAAAAACCTGGCTTTGGCAAAAACTGTTCCTTTCGCCAAAACAAACATTCAGCTAAAAGAACTATCCTTTCCAGGCGGCCCCCGCAGGCAGAATACCCTATGGCCCCTTTTAGAAGGCCTCAGGAAGTCAGGATTAAAGGATGACGGATTGCTGAGTATTTTTTATGAAGTGATCGGCGAAAATTACAAATCAAACACAGATTACGGAATCTACTTTTTCTTTGGAACTTACGATATTCCGGTAAAAGGTACAGATGGTGCCTGGTTGGAAGGTTCTGAGGAAATCTACGATTTTCTGGTGTGTGTGCTGTCCCCGCTGGAGGGAGAGTATGAAATGGGCGAGCCTCGGTTTGGTTTTCTGTATCCGGCTTTCGCAGGACGCAGCGCGGATCCGAATAAGATCTATGTATACCACGCCGATCCTGAACAGCTGGAAAGAGAACTTTTATCATTAATGGTATAAATCCATCAGCAGCCTGGTGGACGCTTAGTCCGAGGTATTCTTTCATATCGTGTTTCGGCTCTTACGGTTCACAAATCTTACCGCTTCAAATATCCTGCTTCCCCAAGTATTTTCTTCATGTAGGCTGTGTAACGTTGGAGAACATCCTCTGCCGGGCCTTTTCGCTCCTTCTCAGAAGAACTCAGGCTCTTCATCTGTGCTGCGCCGATGAAGATATTCCCTGTTGGAATTGTCTGCCCAAGGCCTTCCCATGCACCTGCGGGCGTGTCCGCCGTTGAAAGGATCACTTTGTTCTCCTTGCTGAACAGCCCCCCTGCTTTGCGGGGATACACAATGGTCATGAACCTTTCCGTTGCAGGGAGAAGGATATATTCCTCAATAGATGCCCTGGTTGGCCTTCCTTTCCTGAACCTGCCTGCCTCATTAACATCCCAGTGCTCTTTCATGAATTCGTAGAGTTCCTCAAGCGTGAACTCTCTGTTCGTCAAAAGTACTTGTCTTCCTATCATTTCATTTTCTCCTTAAAAAAATTAATGAATTTTGTCTTGCGAATCATTTCAGTTAGCATTTATCGTCTACAAGGCTTAAAATGATTATAGTCAATTATTAAACTAGTGTCAATTTTGGGAGAACGTCTACATGGATATATAGATCATATTCGCTTGTGACTCCCTCTTCTATAAAGGGGAGAGAGTCCGCATCTGTGAAATGGCAGCTATGTAGATCACTGTGATCCCTACAGTTTTGTGACGCTTCTGTGATATATGCCCTGTTATAATGAACCCAACAAAAGCAAAGCAGTCAAAAACTTCAAAAATCAAAAGCAAAGTCATTAAAAGGAGGAGAATTATGAGTACAAATGTAAAGAAGATCAGTATAGAAGCACTTGAACAGGTCGCCGGAGGCAATGTGCCCTATTATGTCGGATTACCCGATGTTCTCTGCGATGAATGCAACGATAATGAAATGCTTTATATAAAAGAATACTACGAAAATAAGGACATAGCCCTGATCAGCTGCCACCGCTGCGGTGAAGGATTCTACTGGAATTACAAGACAGATGATTATGCAGCTTGTCCGTTTACCCATTAAATCTCATTCAGGTTATCAATCCATCGTCCGGGAAATCCGCTCCCATGCCATAGGTAATAAGAATCGATCCCAGGAACTCTTCCAATTGAGTTTCTGGGATCCTTCTGTTTCGTTAAACCCATATCTTTCCTTTATTCAGCATTTTTACCGAGACATTAAAAGAATATATTTTTATCAATACAAACGGCTTTGAATAGTAACTAAACGGCAGCGGTTTCCATATATTTCCATACTCAAAGTCCTGATTTCTGGACACATCTTTTGCTACACTTAGTGCAGTGGAAAGTGATCGCGATCTTGCGTATCACCCTTTCCCCTCTTTGCTGCCAATCCATCCTGATATTTCATTGATTACGCACTTTATGATGTTTTGATTGAACTATTTTTCATTTTTCTATTGACATATGAACATTTTTCTTATAGTATTGCCTTATAAGTTGCGTGTTTTATGTACATGATTATATGGCAGGATCCAACAGCTGTCAAGACGCCTGTTGCATTATTTATGTAATATGGTATCGCAGTTCTTTCCCTCTGCCCACAGATACCACAGGACATAAGGATGCAGCTGATCCGTAGTATTTCGCTGCGCAGAAAGGAAAAAGAAATGGAATTTGGTGAAAAGATCAGGAAAGCAAGGACCGCAAAAGGCCTGTCTCAGAGAGAACTGGCCGAAGCTTGCGGCATGTCCCTGCGTACTATACAGAACTATGAGCTTGGGACAAGGCTGCCAAAGAAAAAAGATACCTACCTGGCACTTGCAAAGGCCCTGGACATCAATGAGGAAGTCCTTCTTGATCAGGATGCCTCCTTCGTCCTCCGGGCCACGGAGCGCTACGGCAGCCGGGGGGCCAGACAGGCCTGGGATATGGTCGCTGACCTTGCTGCCATGTGGTCGGGCGGCGAGATGGATGAAGAGGACATGGATGCCATCATGCAGGCCATGCAGGAAGCTTACTGGGAAGCAAAGAAAAACAACCGGAAGTATGTACCAAAGAAGTACCGGAAAGAAGGGGAAACCTGACCGGTATAAAGGTCGTGCACACGCACGATATGGAGGACAGTCAATGGACAGCAGACTTTTTTCTCTTCCCCGGGCCCTGGTCAGCGCCCACGGGACCAGGGACCCCTTCCGCCTGGCGGAAACACTCGGTTTTTTTGTACGTTTCATCAATACGCAGAAGCAGAAGGGATTCTGCACCAACATCTTAAATAACTATTTCATCTTCATCAATGAGAACTTAAGCCCGCAGATGCAGAAGATGACCTGTGCCCATGAGCTGGGACACATCCTCCTCCACAAAGACCGTCTGGGCCGGGATGGCCGGGGACGG
>CADBNQ010000219.1 GCA_902796045.1 uncultured Lachnospiraceae bacterium
AGGTGATCCCCGAGTACCGGGAGTGTTCCTGCTGGCTTGAGAAACACGGCCACGAATACGAGATATTCTGAGGACAAGAAAGTATACATATGGTAAATGATTTTCAAGGCTCACCATAGTGTGGGCCTTTTGTTACAGGTTCTGGCGGTGCCGGGACTTTTTTTAATATTATAGGAATTCACATCAATTTCCTCTTGCATTTTTGTCTATGCTTCTATAAACTGTTAGTCAGGACAAATTGATTACTATTTTTGGTCTTTAATATAAGGGTAAGAAGAGCTTATGAGCAGACCGGACCAGACTTACAGAAGAATAGATCATCCCATACCGCCTCTTTATGACAAGGATTCCAGGATATTGATCTTAGGCAGCTTTCCATCGGTGAAGTCCCGTGAAGCCGCTTTTTTTTATGGTCATCCCCGCAACCGTTTCTGGGAGGTGGTGTCCGGACTGTTGTCCCAGCCGCTTCCGGTGACTGTGGAGGAGAAGAAGGCTTTTCTCCACCAGGAGCATATTGCCCTCTGGGATTCGATAAAGAGTTGTGATATCATCGGGTCTTCGGACAGCAGCATAAGAAATGTGGAGGCCAATGATCTGTCTGTGATCCTGGAGACTGCCGGGATTCGGCAGATCTTCTGCAACGGTGCTAAGTCTCATGAGTATTACGACAGGTATATCAGGCCTGTGACAGGGATGCCTGCCGTGAAGCTGCCCTCCACAAGCCCGGCCAATGCAGCATTTTCTTCTGAACGGCTGATGAGAGAGTGGAAGCAGATACTTAAGCCCCTGAAGGCGGCTCATCCCGCCACTGGAAAGGTCCTGCTCGGCTGGTATGATTACAATGCAAGGATCCTTCCATGGAGGAGTGATCCTACGCCTTATCATGTCTGGATCTCTGAGATCATGCTGCAGCAGACCAGGGTGGAAGCCGTTATTCCTTATTATGAGCGTTGGATGGAGGCTCTGCCGGATATCGAAAGTCTGGCCATGGTTCCTGAAGACCGGCTCCTGAAGCTTTGGGAGGGACTGGGCTATTATAACCGTGCCAGGAATTTAAAGAAGGCGGCGGTCACCGTCATGGAGGACTACGGGGGAGAGCTCCCCACTGATTATACAGAACTGTTGAAATTGTCCGGGATTGGAGAGTATACGGCCGGTGCTGTCGCCTCCATCGCTTTCGGACTCCCTGAACCGGCAGTAGACGGCAACGCCCTCAGGGTATTTGCCCGTTTGCTGGGAGAGGATGGGGAGATCACAGGCACTGCGGTTAAGAAGTCTTTGACGGCAGAGATCAGGCGAGTCCTGCCCAAGGACAGGCCGGGGGATTTCAACCAGGCGATCATGGACCTGGGGTCTGCTGTCTGCCTTCCGACAGGCCGTCCCGACTGTCCATCCTGTCCCTTTGAGGCTGATTGTCAGGCGCGAAGACTGGGTCAGGAGACTGTCCTCCCGGTGAGGAAAAAGAAGAAAGACCGGAGAATAGAGAAAAAGACTGTCTTTGTCATAGAGCTGGCCGGTGAAGAGGGCAGACAGACAGGGTATGTCCTGCACAGGAGGCCTGACCGGGGCCTGCTCCCTGATCTTTGGGAGTTCCCGGGCGTCAGAGGGCACCTCTCCACGGAAGAGGCCGGAGACCTTGCCGGGCAGTGGGGGCTTGAGGACTTTTGTGTCACGGCTCTTGGCGAGGCAAGACATATATTTACCCATGTAGAGTGGCAGATGAAGGGCTATCTGGTAAAGACCGGGAAGGTTCCGGAGGATCTATGCCGGGATCAGTCCTGGATTATTGTTTCCGGGAAAGCGGTGAGAGACCAGTACGCCGTCCCTTCAGCATTTGAGTATTATAAAAAGCAGGTTATAGAGTGAGGTTGAGAAATGCTTAGCAGATGGAAGAGAATAGGAAAAAGAATAGTACTTGCGGTCCTGTGCCTTTGCCTGGCCGGCATGAGCAATTCCCTGTCCACAGGGGTCTGGGCGGCAGGCGAAGAAGCCGTGCAGATACCCTGTGTCAAGGACTATACAACGGATATGCTGACCTACTGTATCGTCCTGGACCCGGGCCACGGGGGCAATGACTCAGGGGGAAATGCCTACAAGGGCACAGAGAAAAAGCTGAACCTCCTGATCGGCAGATACTTAAGAGAGGAACTGCTCAAATATAAAAATGTCCGTGTGGAGATGACCCGGGATAAGGATGTCTTTGTCGACCTTCACGGGAGAATGAAATACGCGAAGGAGGTAGGAGCCGATCTCTTTGTCAGTCTGCATAATGATATATGGGATGCTGCCACCCCTTATGACAACGGCTGTTCTGTCCTTGTTGCCAAGAAAGGCAGCTACCGTCCCGAGATGATCAGGCAGGAAGTCTACCTGGCCCGGAACATTTTAAGCGAGCTGGAAGGGATCGGTCTGGTCAGAAGAGGCCTCATGAGGAAGAAATCCGACAGAGTGCCTGAATATGAGGACGGGTCCAAAGGAGACTATCACGCCATCATCAGGGACGGCATGCGGGTAGGGATCCCCAGCGTCCTGGTTGAACATGCATTCTGTGACAGCAAGCATGATTATAAGAAGTTCCTGAAAAATGAGGAAAAGCTTCGCAATCTGGCCGCGGCAGATGCCAGGGGGATCGCCAGGTTCCTGGGCCTGCAAAGGAAAGATACCGGAGAAGTCCTTCCGCCGGTCGACAATAATGGGAAGCCGCAGCTTTGCACTGCAGACCCGGCGGCCTACTATACGATGGCTAAGAAAAAGTATTACATCACTGTTTATGATAAGGTTCTGACTGAAGGGGCCCAGAGGCATCAGACCAACGAGAACAAAGCCGGGCAGATGACTGCGGCGGACCAGACAGGCGCCGAAGGACAGACCGCTGCCCAGGCAGAATCCGGCTCAACGCAGGAAATGTCCGAGATGGAAAAGAACGCCCTGGAGCGGCGGGAAGAACTCGATAAGATGAACAAGGCCTCCTCGGAGAAGATGCCGGCTGTAGTCGGCAGCATCATCGGTGGCTTTGCCCTGGCTGTCCTCCTCAGAGAAGTGGAATTCGGCTTCCATCTCAGTGTGAAGTTCAGGAAGCGCGGCGACAAGCACAGCCAGTATACAAAGTGGGAGATTAAATTATAGATAAGCCGGGATGACAGGGAGGATGTCATGAATGAGAAACTGATTGTTTTGGGGACTGGCAATGCCTCAGTCACAAAGTGCTATAACACCTGCTGGATCCTTCAGGACAAGGCAGGCAGGTATTTTATGGTTGATGCCGGCGGGGGGAACGGTGTTCTTACCCAGCTGGAGAAGCTGGATATACCGGTCGACGGCATCCACCATCTATTTGTCACCCATGAGCACACGGACCATATCCTGGGCGTCATCTGGATGATCCGGACCATCGGCCAGCAGATGCAGAGAGGGAAATACCAGGGTGACCTGCATATTTACTGCCATGACGGCCTGGTGGACAAGATTGAGGGCATCAGCCGGATGACGGTCTCGGAAAAGGTGACCAGGTATTTCGGAGACAGGATCCTGATCCATGTCATAAAGGACCAGGAAGAGTGGGAGATTCTTGACTATAAAGTGAAGTTTTTTGATATTCAGTCTGTCAAGGCCAGGCAGTTCGGTTTCGTCACCACCCTGGCCAATGGCAGGAAGCTGACTTTCTGCGGGGATGAGCCCTGCCAGGACCACTGCAGGGTATACGCGAAAGGGACGGACTGGCTCCTCCATGAGGCCTTCTGCCTCTATGAGGACAGAGACCGGTTCAATCCCTACAAGATCAGCCACAGCACGG
>CADBNQ010000220.1 GCA_902796045.1 uncultured Lachnospiraceae bacterium
GTCAGGCTGTCATTGCGAACCCACTCTGTCACCTTGTAGGCACCGGAACCGATGGTCTTCTCAGGATCCATACCGAAATCTTCCCCGGCTTCTTCCAGATTCTTCTTGCTCATGATGCAGCAGGTAGGTGTAGCCAGTACGGACAGGAATCCGGCGAAGGGCTCCTCAAGCGTAATCTCAAAATGCTGATCATCGATCACCTTGATGCCGGAAAGCTTGTCTGTCTTTCCGTCGAGGATATCCTGGGCTCCTTTGATGCAGGTTGTGAAATCTGTCTGCACACTGTCCGGAAGGGTAAACATCCTTGTAAATGTCGCTTCCACATCTTCCGAGGTCAGCGGTGTCCCGTCTGAGAACTTGACATCATCTCGCAGGGTGAAGGAATAGGTCAGCCCGTCATCGGATACAGAATAGTCCTTGGCAATGCTGTTGACAAGCTCTGTGCTTCCGTCATCATTGAGCTTTACTTCCAGAAGCCTGTCAAAGATGCACAGGGGAACCATGTAGTTGTCGGTGGTCCTGTGCACGTCCATGGTCTGGATATCCTTTGCCCATGCAAGACTCAGGACCTTCTCCTCGTCACCGCTTTTGCAGCCTGCGGCAGACAGGGCCATGATGACTGCAAGTGCCAGTACGATCAGTGATTTAAACTTTCTCATATAATTGCTCCTTTCTCTTATATAACAGCAGAAATTGTCTGCGTTTGCACTGAACATTTTAAAAGAAACCACTTTAATTTGCAAGGTCTAATAGTCTTCATCAAATGAATAGGAGATTTCATCCAGCTCGGCGTGCATAAACTCCGCCCAGCTGTACTGATTCATGTAATCACCCAGATAATGATACCTGGAGTTCTGTTTTTTCTCCAGCCAGTCAAAAAGATCACACTCGATCCGGTCTGTGGCGATGGCTATGCTGCCCCGCTGCTTGAGGATGATGTCTGTAAGCTTCAGCCGCGCCATGGTATTGTTCAGGTCCTGGCGCAGATTTCTCAGATAGGAGCCCTTCTTGTCAGGATCCCCGTCATCCTCCCACAAGGAGGCAATGATCTCGCCGTTGGTGGTCTGGGCTCCCCGGTTATTGATCAGATGAGCCAGCATCTCTTTGGTTCTGGAGTATTTAAAGACAACCGGGGCCCCGTCTACAAAGAATTCAAAATTACCGAAGGTCTGCGCAAAGGCCCTTTTCGGGCGTTTCTGTCCTACCGGATAGCGGAGGCTGGAAAGCTCCTCCTTCAGATCCTCCCGGGAATACTTTGCCAGGAGACAGCCGCTGGCACGCAGGCCCATGGCATCAAAGGCATCGGCCTTCCTGCCTGTCACGAAGATCAGGTTAATATAAGGATAGAGATCCTTCAGATAACGGCCGAGGTCCATGGCTCCGAGTTCTTTAAGGTCCATGTCCAGAAATGCCATCTCTATCTCAGACTTTCTGGCCATGGCCAGGGCTTCGGGGCTGCTGTTTGTGCTGAGAATGTCCGCCTCCGGTGACAGCTCGGCAAGAATCTTCGACATTTTTTCTGTTTTTTTCTCGTCATTTCCTGCGATCAGTATTTTCATAAGCCACTGGTCCCCTGCTCAAATACAAGCACATCGATCTTCTGGTTTCTGCGCTGCTCACTGGTCATGTGCAGAGGATCTGCCTCACCCACCAGCAGCATATCTCCCTTGTTGATGGCTGCCTCATGCAGGGGCCCGGCACACAGATCTGCGATCACCAGGGCCGCAAACCTGTCATAATTATCATCATCAATCACAGGAAAATGATGCTGCATCCTGTACCAGTGCGCGGGATCAAGGCCCATCTCTCCGGTATAGAGCCTGTCTGCCGTCGCCTCCACTTCTTCGGGACCGGCCGGCTGTCCGGCCTGAAGGTCCATATCATCACAAAAGAGCATGGCATAGATTCTTAAGATCTGGTCTCTGACAGTCTCCTTACGCCCGTTCTTCCCGGTCCTGCCGGTTTTTGTTTCCATGATTTTATAATAGTAATCCTGTGCATCCGTGCTGCTTTCAAAATGCAGGACAGCCTCATAAAATGCACGGTCTATGTAGGGGTTGGCCATAGTGTTTCCTCCTGAATCAGTCAAAGTATTATACTGGTCATATTCTAAGGTCCCGCGTCCAACAGATGTCTGAAAACCTGCTTTTTTCTGGACATTTCCTACTGCAGAGAGTAGAATAGCAGAAGAACTGACCAGGAGCCGCAGAGACGATTCCGATTGAGGATGGTCAGAGATCGATAAAGGAGAGTGTCATGGAAAAAAATGAGCAGACCATATTTAGAAAGAAAACACTTGAGCGCATATCCTCGCCTGAGCAGCTGACGACTTATCTCTCCGTGACTAACCCGGGGATCTGGGTGATTCTCGCCGCTGTGATCTTCCTGCTTGCAGGCATTTTTTCCTGGTCCGCAGTCGGGATCCTGGAGACTAAGGTCCCGGCAAAGGTGACAGTTGTAGACCAGACAGCCACCGTCATCACACTTGGATCGGAGAAGCTGGAGAAGGAGATGCCGCTGCGTGTCGGTACGGAGAATACAGTGATTCTTTCTATCAGTAAAGATGAATACGGCAGGTCCATCGGCAAAGCGGTGATTTCCCTGCCGGACGGCAGCTATGACGGCACGGTGGTGGTCGAGCAGACCAGACCGATTGATTTTCTGCTGGAAAGCAGGTGACAGTTCTATGAGTGAGCCCATGAATGAGAATAAGGGCAGAGCATTTAAACATAAGGTCAGGCCGACCATCAGCAGAGGGGTCGCAAAAGTGCCGGTGGTCATGCAGCTGGAGGCCCTTGAGTGCGGTGCTGCCGCCCTGGCCATGGTCATGGCCTATTATGGGAAGTGGGTACCCCTGGAGCAGGTCCGCCTGGACTGCGGTGTCTCCCGGGATGGCTCCAAAGCTAAGAATATCTATCTGGCAGCACAGAATTATGGCTTTGACGTTTCTGCCTACCGCATGGACCCGGAAACCATCAGGGATGAGGGGCAGTATCCCTGCATCATCCACTGGAATATGAACCATTTTGTGGTGCTGAACGGATTCCGGGGCAATACTGTCTACATCAATGACCCCGCCCGGGGCACTCTGAAGGTAACCTGGGAAGAGTTTGACAAAGCTTTTACAGGAGTAGTCATCCTTCCTGTCCCGTCGGAAGACTTTGAGCCCGGCGGCAGAAGGAGATCTACTCTGGATTTTGCCAGGAAGCGCCTGGTCGGGGCCGGAGCCGCTGTCGCCTTTGTGATGCTGACAACAGCCATCAGCTACCTCTTTGGTATTGTAGATTCCGTCACATCCAGGATTTTTATGGACCGTCTCCTCACCGGGGTCAACCCGGACTGGCTGCATCCTTTTATCCTGGTCATGATCCTTCTGGCCATTACTGAGCTGGTTGTAGCCTGGGTGCAGGCCATCTATTCCCTGAAGGTGAACGGAAAGATGGCAGTGGTCGGGAACACATCATACATGTGGAAGGTTCTCCACCTTCCCATGGAGTTCTTTTCCCAGAGGCTGGCCGGTGACATCCAGTCCCGGGCAGCTATGAACGCCTCTATCGCGGGAACCCTGGTAGGGACTTTCGCTCCCCTGATCCTGAACACGGCCATGATGGTCTTCTATCTGGTGCTGATGCTCAGGCAGAGCCCTCTTCTGACCCTCATTGGTCTGGTTACCATCATCGTAAACGTCATCATGTCCCGCGTGATCTCCAACAGACGGATCAACATCACCCGGGTCCTGATGCGCGACACCGGCAAGCTGGAAGCAGCCACTGTGAATGGGATCGACATGGTGGAAACCATTAAATCCAGCGGGGCAGAGAACGGTTATTTTCAGAAATGGGCAGGGTATCAGGCTTCTGTCAATGCACAGAATGTAAAAGCAATCAAAACCAACCAGCTTCTTGGCATGATTCCGGCTTTCTTCAGTACTATAGCCGGCTCTGTTGTCCTGGTGGCCGGCGTCTGGCTCACCATGCAGGGGAGATTTACGCTGGGTTCGGTTCTGATGTTCCAGGGCTTTCTGACTTCTTTTATGTCCCCGGCCATGACGCTGGTGGGAGCAGGGCAGACCATCCAGGAGATGCGGACCCAGATGGAGCGTGTCGAGGATGTGATGGAATACCCTCTGGATGAGAGTGTCATCCCCGGAAAGACTGAGGTGACAGAGCTCAGTAAACTCCGGGGCAATATAGAATTGAAAGATATTTCATTTGGCTATTCCAGACTGGAAGAGCCTTTGATCAGTGATTTTTCCCTGACCATGAAGACAGGAGACAGGATTGCCCTGGTGGGCGCTTCCGGCTGCGGAAAGTCAACGATCTCCAAACTGATCTCCGGGCTGTATCAGCCCTGGAGCGGACAGATTCTCTTTGACGGGAAACCCCGCAGTGCCTATCCCAGAGATGTGATGACAGGTTCCCTGGCTGTCGTGGACCAGGATATTATTCTTTTTGAAGATACAATAGCCGACAATATCAGGATGTGGGACAGCTCCATCCAGGATTTTGAGGTGATCCTTGCTGCCAGAGACGCAAAGATCCATGATGACATCATGAAGCTCCCGGGCGCCTATCAGCATAAGCTTTCAAGCGGCGGACGCAATCTGTCCGGAGGACAGAGGCAGCGGCTGGAGATTGCCCGTGTGCTGGCCCAGGATCCCACCATCATCATACTGGACGAAGCGACCAGCGCTCTGGATGCCCGGACAGAATATGAAGTGGTGAATGCTATCAGAAACCGCGGCATCACCTGCATTGTGATTGCCCACCGTCTCTCCACGGTGAGGGACTGTGATGAGATCCTCGTCCTCGATCACGGGAAAGTGGTTGAGAGAGGAACCCATGATGAACTCATCAGGAAAGGCGGGTCTTATGCGGATCTTGTTGCAAATGAATGACAGACTTAGAAGAAGGAGAAAGGGGGAGAACCAGTGGGCTGGTTTGAGAATCAGATAGAAGAACGAAGACAGGCCGACCAGCAGCTTCTGGAGGACTCCTTTATCAAAGCAGCCGGTGTAGTGCTGGGCCGCCGGGGGGCCAGAAAGATCAGTGATGACCGGATCATCACGAAGACTGCGATCGACGATATATTGAAATACTATCATTTTAAACCTGTCGACCTGCCGGACTCCGTCAGCGCAACAGGGGAACAGCTGGATTACTGCCTGCGTCCCCATGGCCTGATGCGGAGGGAGGTCGAGCTGCAGGATGGCTGGTATAAGAATGCCTTTGGGCCCATCCTGGCCTTTACCAGGGAGGAGGGGATACCGGTTGCCCTCCTGCCGGGAAAGATATTCGGTTATTACTACGATGATCCCGAGACTGGCAGGCGGGAGAGGATCAATGCCCGCAAGGCAGCCCTCTTTGAGAGGGAAGCCCTGTGCTTTTACCGGCCGCTTCCTCAGAAAAAGCTTGGCATCCCGGATCTGATATTATACATGAAGGACTGCCTGACCCCGGGGGACGTCATCCTCCTGGTGGCGGCCACCTTTGCATTCAGTATGATTGGCCTGATGACGCCCCGGCTTACCCGGGTCCTGACAGGACCGGTACTTAAAAGCGGCCGGATAAACGCTCTGATCGGCATTGCAGTCTCCATGATCTGCATCGCCCTGTCTTCCCAGCTGATCTCCAGCACGAAAGGCATGCTTCAGTCAAGACTCAGTACCAAGACCTCGATCGGGGTCCAGTCCTCCATGATCATCCGGCTCCTGTCTCTTCCTGCAGGATTTTTCAGGAAGTACAGTGCCGGCGAGTTAAAGAGCAGGGCCATGTCGGTGAATCAGCTCTGTTCCCTGATGCTGGATATCATGCTGGGTACAGGACTGACATCCCTGACATCCCTCCTGTATATCGGACAGATCCTTCAGTTTACACCGTCCCTGGTCCTTCCCTCGATCTTCTTTATCCTCCTGACGGAGGGAGTATCCCTGATCACAATCTTTGTACAGGTCAGGATCAATAAAAGAATGATGGAGCAAAGCGCCAAGGAATCCGGTATGAGCTACAGCCTGATCACAGGCGTTCAGAAGATCAAACTGGCAGGTGCAGAGAAGCGGGCTTTTGCCAAATGGCTGAATCTGTATTCGGAGGTGGCGGAGCTGACCTATAATCCGCCTCTGTTTATCAAGATCAATAGTGTCATCACCACCGGCATCACCCTGCTGTCCAATATAGTCCTCTACTATCTGGCTGTGAAGTCCGGAGTGGATGTATCCTCCTATTTTGCTTTTACTGCCTCCTACGGGGTGGTCATGGGTGCCTTCATGGCAGTGTCCGGCATCGCCCTTTCTGCTGCCCAGATCAGACCAATCCTGGAGATGGCGGAGCCATTTCTGACTACAGAACCCGAGACGGCAGACAACAAGGAGATTGTCACCCGCATTAAAGGCGGGATAGAGCTTGATCATGTATCCTTCCGCTACACGGAGGATACTCCCTTTGTCCTGGATGATCTGTCCTTGAAGATCCGCCCGGGAGAATACGTAGCCATCGTCGGCCGGACAGGGTGCGGCAAATCCACACTGATGAGGCTGATCCTCGGTTTTGAAAAGCCGGACCGGGGAGCGGTGTTCTTTGACGGAAAGAATATCGACAACCTGGATCTTCCTTCTCTTCGGAAGAAGATAGGGACTGTCATGCAGGATGCAGGTCTTTTCCAGGGTGATATCTATTCCAATATTGTGATCACTGCCCCCCAGCTGACCCTGACGGATGCCTGGGAGGCTGCCGAAAAGGCAGGAATCGCCGATGATATCCGGGCCATGCCCATGGGCATGCATACCATCATTGCTGAAGGCCAGGGGGGGATCTCCGGCGGACAACGCCAGCGGATCATGATCGCCCGTGCCATCGCTCCCCGCCCCGCACTCCTTCTCTTTGATGAAGCCACCAGTGCTCTGGACAACAAAACCCAGCGGCAGGTCTCCGAGTCTTTAGAGGCCATGGGATGCACCCGGGTGGTTATTGCCCACAGGCTGTCCACGATCCGCCACTGTGACCGGATTCTGGTTCTGGATGGCGGGAAGATCGTGGAGGAGGGAAGCTATGATGACCTGATCGAAAGGAAGGGCTATTTTGCGTCACTGGTGGAAAGACAGAGATTATAAGAAAAGGAGAAAACGATGCGAGCAGACTATAAGACAGTAAGCTCTGATCCCTCAGGCTTTGTTCTTCTGGCAGACTACGTCCCCCACATTATACAGGAGATCCGCTATTATTCCAGCTACAATTTTATCGGAGAGAGGATTGACGGTTATGAAGAACCCTGCGCCCTTCTGACGCTGGAAGCTGCCCGGGCATTGAAATCGGCTGCCTATGAACTGATGGTCCAGGGTTACCGGCTGAAGGTGTTTGATGCCTACAGACCGGCCTGTGCAGTGAAGCACTTTGTCCTGTGGGGAATTGAGGATCAGGATATCCGCATGAAGTCATATTTTTATCCTGACCTGGAAAAGCAGGAGCTTTTTTCCAGAGGCTATATAGCCAAACAGTCCAGCCACAGCAGGGGGAGCACCATCGACCTGACTCTGCTCGACATGAAGACCGGAAAAGAGCTGGATATGGGCAGTCCTTTTGATTTCTTCGGGGAGATTTCCCACCCTGATTACCGGGGAATCACGGAGGAACAGTACGAGAACAGGATGATCCTTGCCCGGGTGATGATCCGAAACGGCTTTGCCCCCTTCCCTTGTGAATGGTGGCATTTTACTCTGAAAAATGAGCCATATCCGGATACTTATTTTGAATTTCCCGTGTCATCCGCCTATTTAAAAAAATGAGTTGAAAATGAATTTAAAATAATACACAAAAATTCAGAATCGTATGTTATAATGGTTTCTGACAATCATACATACAGGTTCAGATTTCTATTTTAAGGTATATGAACTACTTTAGGAGGTTATTATGTTAAATATTGTAAAGAATGCAGAAGACACAAAGCTTACAGTTGCACTTGAAGGAAGACTTGATACCACCACAGCTCCCCAGCTGGAGGAGGAACTGAAAGGCTCTCTGGACGGAGTGAAAGAACTGGTCTTTGATATGAGCAATCTGGAGTATATTTCCAGTGCAGGACTCCGTGTGATCTTGTCATCCCAGAAGATCATGAACAAGCAGGGAAGCATGATCATTAAGAATGTCTCCGAAGAGATCATGGAGATCTTCGAAGTGACAGGTTTTGTGGACATACTGACCATCGAATAAACAAGAGTCCGGTTATGCAGTCCCTCCGCCTGCTGAAGGAGGAAGGTATGGGTGGAACAAGATTAGATATCGAAAAGTATGTTTCCGACGAGATGGATAAGTATAAGGGGACAGCTTTTCCTGTAAAGGCCGGGCTTCTGACCCGGATGACAGTGAGAAAGGCTGACTGTCGTGACCTTCATCCTAATCCGGCAGATGAGTTCAGTATGAAGGAAGTCGGGCCCAGCCACCGGATCATCGCCGAATATGAACAGGAATTTCTCACCAACATGAAGAATTCCCCGTATTATTACAAAGGTGAGCCGGTCATTGTGGAGAAGATGTATCCGGAGGGATACATGATCGTCAACGGACATCACAGGTGGGCGGCGGCCATGAGGATTGGCCAGAAAACCATCCCCGTAAAGGTCGTCAACCTTACCCATGAGGAGGATGTCAGGGAGATGCTGCAAAGGTCCGGCAGCAGGAAACGTGTCAGTATGGACCTGGATGAGGTGGTACTTTGCAGCCGGGAGGACGATCTGTCTGAGAAGGCTCTGCCTGATCAGGACAGCCAGGTCATTAAAGAGCCCCTCAGGCTGGGCATCCCTGCCCTTTTTCGCTATTTCAGAATGAAGGGATATGATCTATGGGTTTACACAGCCCGTTATGTTTCTTTTGATGATATCCAGAAGTATCTGAACAGCTACCATGCTGAAGTAGACGGCGTGATCACGGGATCCGGAGGGAAAACCGGTGTCTCTCAGGAAGAGAGAAAAAGGATTGAGAAGCTTGTCCGGGACAGATATCTTGAGACTGTCCACATTGATCATGACATGGTCATGAGGATCAGCAGCCGGACGAAATCATTTGATGAATATAAGCTGACCGGGTCAGCTGCTGGCTGGTCACGGGAAATCATGGAGATCGCAGAGGCTTTTAAAGAAGATGAATAGTGGAAAAGAGAAGATGAGAGTCTCCTTTGATCTTGATGAGGTCCTCTTTGTATCTCCGAAGACGCACAAGATAGAGAAGCCCCTCCCTTTCCCTTTAAACAGGATCTACAAAGAAACACTGAGACTGGGGACGCCGGAACTGGTGCAGACCCTGCAGAGGATGGGTTACGAAGTGTGGATCTACACATCTTCCTTTCGCTCGGAGCGCTATATCCGCACACTTTTCCATTTCTACGGCGTTACATTTGACGGGATTGTCAATGGAAACCGCCATCGCAAGGAAGTCCAGCGTGACCACAAGAGTGTCCTGCCCCCCAAGCTTCCCAACAGATACCGGATTTCTCTCCATATAGATGACGAGACCATCGTCTGCACCATGGGAAGACAGTACGGATATCGGGCCTACCAGCTGGGTGCCCAGGATGATGACTGGATGGAGAAGATTATTGCTCAGGCGGAGAAGATCAGACATCTGGAAGATCCGGACGGGCTGCACTATCAGTCGGGATCTCTACCTTAACACTATACAGGGAGATTGATTATGGAGACAAACAGGATCAGTATCGGCAAGGATGAAAAAGGAAGAAAACAGGTTCTTCTTGAGACAGAAAAGTTTGTGGAATATAACGTGCTCGATAAGAAGACCGCTTTCCATATCCGGCTTCTGGCTGAAGAGACTCTGGGAATGGTGGCGGCCATCACAGAAGAATTTAATGCAAAATTCTGGCTGGAGATGGATCAGAGGCACATCTGCAAGCTGCACCTGACAGCCAGCACAGACATGGATTTTTATAAAAAAAGGCAGCTGATCGATGTCGCGACCAACAAGAAGAATGCCTCTGCTAAAGGGTTTATGAGTAAGATCGGCGATATGATCGAGAAGACCCTTTATAATCTGAACGAAGTAAACACTCTGGAAGCCCAGTACGGATACGGGCCGTTAATGTACGGTTCCATGGGCATGGGTGATATAGATAATGTGACCACCAATACAATGATTTACATGTGGTCTATGAAAGAATACCAGGAAGGCCTTGAGACAGCCAGGGAAGAGGACCAGGAAGCAGGCGAAGCCTGGGATGAGCTGGAGAAATCTATCGTGGCGAGTATAGCAGATGACGTGATCGTCGGTGTCAAAGGTGACAAGGTTGAGATGATCATCATTAAGAATCTATAAGATCAAGGAGGTGCACGATATGTATAAGCTTTGGGAGCTGCTTGAGCAGGCCAAAGGATTGAAATGGGTGGAACTTTCCCATCCCCTGGATAACGACAGTCCATACTGGAGCGGTATTCCGGAAGGATCCGTCGAACTGTGCAAAACAGTATTTGACTGGGGAAA
>CADBNQ010000221.1 GCA_902796045.1 uncultured Lachnospiraceae bacterium
GGCACCAAGAAGGATGTTCTCTACATCTGCCCCGGCGATGACAACACGGATCGGCTTGTCAAGGGCCTTCGCCTGGTCAACGATAATATCAAAATCTTTATCAAATCTATCATTTAAGTCTATGTTATTCATTACACTTACATCAGCTGTATTATTCTCACTCATGTTAATCTCCCCTCTCATTCACTATGGTCAGTCATCTTAAGAAATCCAAACTCTGACGCAGGGTTCCTGCTCCGAGCCTGATGATCAGATCAGCCCGCCAAACTTCAGGAATAACGGTGCAAATACAAGAGCTACAACCGTCATCAGCTTGATCAGGATGTTGATGGACGGACCTGATGTATCTTTGAAAGGATCACCGACGGTATCACCGACAACTGCCGCATGATGGGCTTCGCTGCCTTTGCCGCCATGATGGCCGTCTTCAATGTATTTCTTGGCATTATCCCAGGCGCCGCCGGCATTACTCATAAAGATAGCGAGCATAACACCAGTGACCAGGGCTCCGGCCAGAAGTCCGCCGAGGGCTGTCGGCCCAAGCAGAAGGCCTACGGCAAGCGGAGCTACAACGGCCATGACACCGGGAACCAGCATCTCTTTCAGGGCAGCCTGTGTGGAGATGGCTACACAGGAGGTATAGTCCGGTTTACCGGTTCCTTCCAGGATGCCGGGTATGGTCCTGAACTGACGACGTACTTCCTCAATCATCTTGTAAGCTGCCTTGGATACAGAATCCATGGTCAAAGCAGAGAAAAGGAAGGGAAGCATACCGCCGATAAACAATCCGACGATGACTTTATAGTCAAGCAGGTCGATCCCGGCCTCAAACAGTCCAACTGCCTGTGCATAGGATACAAACAGAGCCAGCGCTGTCAGGGCAGCGGAACCAATGGCAAATCCCTTACCCATAGCAGCTGTGGTGTTGCCGACCGCATCAAGCTTATCTGTGATCTTACGGACCTCAGGCTTTAAGTGGGACATCTCGGCAATACCGCCGGCATTGTCAGCGATGGGACCGTAAGCGTCAACGGCAACGGTGATCCCTGTTGTCGAAAGCATACCTACTGCTGCAAGGGCGATACCATAAAGGCCGGCAAACTTGAAAGCACCGATGATGCCGATAGCGATCAGCAGAATCGGGATAGCTGTAGACTGCATGCCGACAGCAATACCACTGATCACGGTGGTGGCAGGACCGGTCTCGGACTGTGTGGCAATCTTCTTAACAAAACGGTAGTCGCCTGAAGTATAGATCTCAGTGACAATACCGATCAGGAGTCCGACTGCAAGACCGAAGATAATGGCAACAGCTTCATTAAATCTGCCGAAAAACATCTTAGACAGGGCCAGAACGCCGATCACAACAACAATACTTGCTGAGTAGCTGCCGTATTTCAGGGCCTTGTGGGGACTGGAGTTCTCGTCACCTCTGACAAAGAAGGAACCGATGATGCTGGAAAAGATACCAAGGGCTGCGATCAGAAGGGGGAAGGCTGCGCCTGCGGCCTTGTAAGATACGACACCCAGAGTGATCGCTGAAACCAGTGAACCGACATAGGATTCAAAAAGGTCAGCGCCCATACCGGCAACGTCACCGACATTATCTCCGACATTATCCGCGATAACCGCCGGGTTACGGGGGTCATCCTCCGGGATGCCGGCTTCGACCTTACCAACCAGGTCAGCACCAACGTCAGCTGCCTTGGTGTAGATTCCGCCGCCCACACGGGCAAAAAGAGCGATAGAAGAAGCGCCCAGAGAGAATCCGGAAAGCACATCCGGGTTTCCTGTAATAATGTAGATCACGCTGGCACCCAGCAGACCGAAACCAACCACGCACATACCCATGACGGCACCGCCTGAAAAGGCGATAGACAGGGCCTTGTTCATACCGCTGTCCTTAGCGGCAGCTGCTGTGCGGACATTGGCCTTGGTAGCCACATCCATACCAATGTAGCCGGCTACGGTGGAGAACAGGGCTCCTACCAGGAAGCTGACCGCTGTCACCCAGCTGCCGATTCCCACGCCGATCAGTACAAATAATACTGCTACGAACACAACCAGAATCTTATACTCAGCCATCAGGAAGGCTTTAGCACCTTCGTGGATAAATGCTGAGATTTCTTTCATGCGGTCTGTTCCTGCATTTTGCTTTGAAACCTTTGAAACCAGGTAAAACGCAAAAATCAGAGCACAGACAGCCAGTACCGGGGCAATATAAACTATCTTGTCCAACTGCATTCCCATAATCATTTTTCCTCCTTGTAGTCATAATTATAAAGCTCTGAAGGACATAATCCTTCCCATAAAAATTATTATCCAAATATTCCTTTCATTTGTAAATGTGTTTTATTGTTATTGAAACGGTTTAGTTTGCCTGCCCAAAAGGGCTCATAATGATATCTCCCATGGCAGATAGCATTATGAGCCCTTTTGTCGGCCCTCTAAACAGGTAGTTTCGGGCAATCCTGGCTGGACATGGCCGCCAGGCTTCTGATATCATCACAGACAGCCAGTATCTCAGGCGGTACTGCCCTGTCTCCTTTTCCGTAAAGCTTTTTTATCTCCTCTATATAATCCATCGTCAGCTTCTTAAAACGTTTATCCGAGACAATCTCCACCTTCTTATCAGGGTATTTGATCCTTCTGTACTGGTGGTAGGTATTCCTGTCACTGATATAGTTTTTGAGAATCTGGGCCTTCTCCTTATTGTAGCTGTCATGGAGACAGCAGCGGGTTACATGGTAGAGGTCCATGGCATCCTCGAAAGCATTGTGGGCTGTCTCATGGTCCATGTCACAGATATACTTCATATCAGACAGGCTCACTGTCATGGCATATCCGAAGATCCGGGAGGTAAGGCGCCTTGTAATGTCCGTCACCTGACTGATAAAGCGGCGGGTTTTCTTGGGAACTGAACGATGGTTCCTTCTGGCATCATCTTCAAGGGTCCTGTGGTCATTTCCCCAGACAAAAATCTCTTTTACAGGGTAGTCCTGCAGGATGTCTGTCATTCTCTGGAAAACGGTATCATAATCCGGAGCTTCGTCAATCTCCCGCTGCTTGAGTCCTGTCAGGGACTTGCAGTAGCCGGTCAGCCTGGGATTATACTGGGGACGGACAGGGGAATAGTAAGTGGCAGCCACATTCAGGTGGCGGTCCGCGATCACCAGGCCTACAGAGAGGACCTCGCTTCCGTGCCTCCTGTCGAATCCTCTGTCTGAGTCCATGAAACAGGTATACTCTGCGTCAAAAAAGGCATAGTACCTGTCCCTGTCTTTCTCCCCGCCCCGGTTGTATCGTCTGGAGGAGCTGCCCCTCCGCCGTCCGCGGGAAGATCTGGTACTTTTCTTTTGCGTCTCTTCCATAAAAGTTCCTTTCTTTATAGTATCTGCAGCGGGCTAGTGTGACAGCACTTCCGTCCCGTCCTCGGTGATCAGGATCGTGTATTCCCACTGGGCGGATGGCAGGCCGTCCTGTGTATAGATGGTCCATCCGTCTTCTTCATCCTGCCAGACCTCGGGACCTCCCATGTTGACCATGGGTTCAATGGTGAGGGTCATACCAGGCACAAAAAGCAGTCCTGAGTCCGGCGTCCCGATATGATTTACCCAGGGATCCTCATGGAAATGCACGCCGCAGCCGTGACCCCCGATCTCCCGGACCACCGTGTAGCCGTTTTCCTCGGCATGCCTGTTGCAGGCATAGCCCATATCTCCCATAGTGCCCCATGGACGGGTGGCATTAAGAGCCAGGTCCAGGCATTCTTTGGTGACTCTGACCAGTCTCCTCTTTTCCTCAGATACATCACCTATACAGAACATCCGGGAAGCATCCCCATAATAGCCGTTATAGATGGTGGTGCAGTCCACATTGACGATATCGCCGTTTTTGAGCACCTGGTCTCTGTCGGGGATACCGTGGCACACCACATCATCGACAGAGATGCATACACTTTTCGGATAGCCCTGATAGCCCAGACAGGCAGGTATACAGCCAATCTCCCGGGTATAAGTATCGATCAGGCGGTCAAGCTCCTCCGTTGTGATTCCTTCCCTGACATAGGGTGTGATATAGTCGAGCACCATGGTATTTTTCTTCCCGGCTTCCCTGATCCCTTCAATCTGGGCGGCTGTCTTGATCATGGAATGGTCCGGGACCTCATATCCACGGTTATAATAATCCTTTATCCTGTTGTCAAAGGACATATGGCAGGTCTTATATTTCCTTCCACTGCCGCACCAGCACTTGTCGTTTCTTCCAATCTTCATCATGTCTCCTATAAAAGGGGAGGCTTCATCAGAAAGAAGCCCCAGTCTTCCTCCTGATCAAAAGTCACTCCCCCGATTCTTTCCGTCTCAAAACGAAGGACTGCAGGAACACGCTGGTCTTCTGATTATTTTCTGACCAGCAATGACTTCCCTGTCATCTCTTCCGGCTGCTCCAGGCCCATCATCTCAATCAGAGTAGGCGCGATATCTGCAAGGCATCCGCCATCTCTCAGGGTCACATCCTTGTCATAATTGATCAGGATGAAGGGAACAGGATTGGTTGTATGGGCTGTATGAGGCGCACCTGTCTCATAGTCAATCATCTTCTCACAGTTGCCATGATCGGCACAGAGGAACATCTGCCCTCCTGTCTCTTTGATTGCATCCACTGCTCTTCCGACACAGGTATCCACCGTCTCCACAGCCTTTATAGCTGCCTCCATGACACCGGTGTGGCCAACCATATCAGGATTGGCAAAATTGATGATGATCACATCATACTTTCCGGACTTGATGGCTTCCACCAGATTATCACATACCTCCGGCGCGCTCATCTCCGGCTTGAGATCATAGGTGGCTACTGCCGGTGATTTGACCAGTATACGGTCTTCTCCTTCATTGGGCACTTCCACGCCGCCGTTAAAGAAGAAAGTTACATGGGCATATTTCTCAGTCTCTGCAGTGCGGAGCTGCTTTAAGCCGTTCTTTGCAAGGAACTCACCAAAAGTGTTTGTCACTTCCTCTTTGTGGAAGGCGACCAGTTTATTGGGTATGGTCGGGTCATAGTCTGTAAAGCAGACATAGACAAGCGGGAAGAAGCCATTCTTCCTCTCAAACTGATTGAAGTCCGGATCACACAGAGACCTGGTGATCTCTCTGGCCCGGTCGGGGCGGAAATTGAAAAAGATCACGGAATCATGCGGTTTGATCATCCCCACCGGTTTCCCGTCCTTCTCGATCACTGTCGGGAGCACAAACTCATCTGTAACCCCTGCCGCATAGGAATCTTCCATGACTTTGATGGGATCTGTCCCTTTGACGCCTTCTCCATAAACCATAGCAGCATAAGCCTTCTCAACACGGTCCCAGTTGTTATCCCGGTCCATGATATAGTAGCGTCCCTCGATGGTAGCGATACTTCCGGTTCCGATCTCTTCCATCTTAGCCATCAGCTGTGCAATATAGTCTTTTCCGGAAGCCGGAGGTGTGTCACGGCCATCCAGGAAACAGTGGACCACTACATCCTCAAGTCCCTGCTGCTTTGCCATCTCAAGCAGACCGTAGAGATGGGTATTATGGCTGTGAACGCCGCCATCAGACAGAAGTCCGTAAAGGTGGAGAGTCGACTGGTTCTCCTTGCAGTTTTCCATAGCTGTAAGCAGTTCGGGAATCTTGAAAAAGTCTCCATCCCGGATAGACTTGGTCACCCTGGTAAGCTCCTGGTATACGATCCGGCCGGCACCAATATTCAGATGGCCTACCTCAGAGTTGCCCATCTGACCGTCAGGAAGCCCTACTGCCATGCCGCTGGCATAACCCTTTACAAAAGGGCAGTCCTTCATAAGACCATCGATCACCGGTGTATCAGCCTGGGCAATGGCATTGCCCACGGGGTTATCATTGAGTCCAAATCCGTCCAGTATCATCAGTACTGTTGGTTTTCTGCTCATAGTAATATCTCCTGTATTTTCAAATTCAATTCTCACTCTGATTAATCAAGAATCCGGCAGAGCAGACACCCTGCCGGACATATCGCTGAAGAACGATTATTTGTAGTTTACGATCTTGCCGAAGTCTTCCTTTAAGCTGGCTCCACCTACCAGACCACCGTCAATGTCAGCCTGGGCAAACAGATCAGGAGCTGTCTTGGCATTGACACTTCCGCCGTACTGGATACGGATGGCGGCTGCTGTTGCATCGTCGTATACTTCTGCGATGCACTTACGGATCTCAGCACAAACCTCCTGAGCCTGCTCTGTGGTGGCAGTCTTCCCGGTTCCGATCGCCCAGATAGGCTCATAAGCAATCACGACGCCGGCTGCCTGCTCTGCAGTCACGCCCTGCAGACCGATCTTAACCTGCTGACGGATGAAATCCATGGTTACGCCCTGCTCTCTCTGCTCAAGTGACTCACCGCAGCACATGATCGGAGTAATACCATGCTCAATAGCCTTTAAGACCTTCTTGTTGACGATAGTGTCTGTCTCGCCGAAGTATTCTCTTCTCTCAGAATGTCCGATCACCACATACTTTACGCCGGCATCTGTCAGCATGGCCGGGGAAATCTCACCTGTGTAAGCACCGCTCTCCTCATAGTACATGTTCTCAGCACCGATATTGATGTTGGACCCTTTGGCTGCCTCCATAGCAGGAATAATGTCAATAGCCGGAACGCAGAAAACAACGTCCACTTCGTCATTGGCTACCAGGGGCTTTAACATGTTGACCAGAGCAACTGCCTCAGTCGGTGTCTTGTTCATCTTCCAGTTACCTGCGATAATTTTTTTACGCATAACAGTCTCCTTTTCACTTGTTAATCAGTCATTATTTGTCATTGGCAGCAACGACGCCGGGAAGGTCCTTGCCCTCAAGGAACTCAAGGGAGGCACCGCCGCCTGTGGAGATGTGGGACATCTTGTCACCGTATCCCAGCTGGTTAACTGCTGCTGCGGAGTCACCGCCGCCGATGATCGTGGTGGCAGCTGTCTCGGCCAGAGCTGCTGCGACAGCCTTGGTGCCTGTGGCAAGGATCGGGTTCTCAAAGACACCCATCGGTCCGTTCCATACAACTGTCTTTGCTGTCTTCACAGCTTCGGAATACAGCTCGATGGTCTTAGGTCCAATATCCATGCCCATCTTGTCAGCCGGAATAGCATCTGCGGCAACAATCTCGGTATCGATCTTTGCGTCGATCGGATTCGGGAACTCAGCGGTAACCACGGTATCTACCGGCAGAAGAAGCTTCTTGCCAAGCTTGTCTGCCTTTTCAATCATCTCTTTACAGTAATCGATCTTGGTCTCATCCAGCAGGGATGATCCGATTTCATAGCCTTTGGCTTTCAGGAAGGTATAGGCCATGCCGCCGCCGATGATCAGGGTATCACACTTCTCCAGAAGATTGGAGATAACGTTCAGCTTGTCTGCCACCTTGGCTCCGCCGAGGATAGCAACGAAGGGACGAACCGGATTCTCAACAGCATTGCCCAGGAAATCAATCTCTTTCTGCATCAGGTATCCGACAACAGCTGTATCGACATACTCTGTCACGCCGACATTAGAGCAATGGGCCCTGTGGGCTGTTCCGAAAGCGTCATTGACAAAGACATCGCAGAGGGAGGCGAGATCCTTGGAGAAGGCTTCACCGTTCTTGGTCTCTTCCTTACGATAACGGGTATTCTGCAGTAAAACAACATCGCCATCCTTCATGGCTGCGACAGCTGCTTTTGCGTTGGCTCCTACGACCTCATCGTCAGCAGCAAACTTCACTTCCTGTCCCAGAAGCTCTGAGAGGCGGGCAGCAACCGGAGCCAGAGAAAGCTCGGGCTTAGGCTCTCCCTTTGGCTTGCCAAGATGGGAGCACAGGATGACCTTTCCGCCATCAGCGATCAGCTTCTTAATGGTAGGAAGCGCTGCTACAAGACGGTTCTCATCTGTGATCTTACCGTCTTTTAACGGCACGTTAAAATCACAACGGCAAAGGACACGAAGGCCTTTTACATTGATATCATCTACTGATTTCTTATTCAAAGACATGATATACTCTCCTTTTTCAATAGAACAAAAAAGGTCCGGTCCAAAAGACCGGACCCATGTCAGGATCGATTAATACAAGACGATTCCGCTTATTATGCTAATTCTGCGAAGTATTTGATTGTACGAACCATCTGGGATGTGTAGCTGTTCTCATTGTCATACCATGAAACAACCTGTACCTCATAGAGGCCGTCGCCGATGGGGTTAACCATGGTCTGAGTAGAATCGAACAGGGAGCCATAAGTCATACCTACAATATCAGAAGAAACGATCAGGTCTTCATTGTAGCCGTAGGACTCGTTGGCAGCTGCCTTCATGGCTGCATTGATTCCGTCTACTGTCACATCATCACCCTTAACAACTGCGGTTAAGATAGTGGTGGAACCTGTAGGTGTAGGAACACGCTGAGCAGCGCCGATGAGCTTGCCGTTAAGCTCAGGAATAACAAGGCCGATTGCCTTGGCAGCACCTGTGCTGTTAGGAACGATGTTTACAGCAGCTGCACGGGAACGTCTCTTGTCGCCCTTCCTCTGAGGTCCGTCAAGTGTCATCTGGTCGCCTGTGTAAGCGTGGATCGTACACATGATTCCGGCCTGGATCGGAGCATACTTGTTCAGAGCATCTGCCATAGGAGCAAGACAGTTTGTTGTACAGGAAGCTGCGGAGATGATGGTATCCTCAGCCTTCAGAATCTGATGGTTTGTGTTGAAAACTACAGTAGGAAGATCATTTCCTGCAGGTGCGGAAATAACTACCTTCTTGGCGCCGGCATTGATATGTGCCTGTGCCTTGGCTTTGCTGGTATAGAAACCGGAGCACTCTAATACTACGTCAACACCGATCTCTCCCCATGGACAATTGTTGGCATCCGGGAATGCATAGATCTTGATCTCTTTTCCATCAACGGTAATGGAGTCTTCGCCTGCGGATACTTTAGATGCAAGTGCATAAGTTCCCTGAGAAGAATCGTATTTTAATAAGTGAGCAAGCATGTCAGGACTTGTCAGATCATTGATGGCTACTACTTCATAGCCCTCAGCGCCGAACATCTGCCTGAAAGCAAGACGACCAATACGACCAAAACCGTTGATTGCAACTTTTACTGCCATGTTCAAATTCCTCCTAAGTTAAATAAAAAAATAAAGGTTATCGCTTTGACGAAAACGTCAAATCTTTAAATATTTTACCTTTTTTACCTTGATATTTCAAGTGCTATTTTATATTATTTTACTATACTGTGAATAAGCTTGTAATAATTGATCCGGAAAGGCTCAAAAAGCCCCTGAAGAAAGGCAAAATGCATGATTTTGACAGACACTCATCTCCACACTTCTTTTTCATCTGATTCCACAGCTTCCATGGATTCCATGATCCGGCAGGGGATTGCCCTGGGCCTTGAAACCATCTGTTTTACCGAGCATTACGACCCTGATTTTCCTGATATCCCCAGCGGACACGATTTTTCTTTGAACTTCGACGCTTATTATGACGAGTGCCGGAAGCTGGCTGACCGGTATGCCGGCCGGATTGAAGTACTGCATGGAATCGAGCTGGGCATACAGCCCCATCTTAAGGATGAGCTGGCAGACTTCATTGATCAGTACGGCAGCCGTTATGATTATATCATTGCTTCCTGCCATCTGGTAGACAGGATGGATATCTATTACCCGGGTTATTTTGAGACCTGGGGCCCTCAGGGGGGACTTCGCAGATACTTTGAGACGACTTACAGGAACCTGCAGATTTTTGACAGCTACCAGGCCGTTGGACACCTGGACTATGCCTCCAGGTATATCAGGGGCCCCAGACTCCCCTTCCACTATAAAGAGTACCAGGATATCCTGGACGCCATTCTCCTGCACATCATCAGCCATGACAAAGCCCTGGAGGTTAACAGCTCCGGCCTGAAGGCCGGGCTTGACTGGCCCAATCCCCATATGGATATTCTGAAAAGATACAAGGATCTGGGCGGCAGCCGGATCACCATCGGAAGCGACGGCCACCAGCCGGCCCATATGGCTTATGACTTCCACAGGCTGCCGGCCATACTGAAGGAAGCCGGTTTTGACCACTACGAAGTCTACCGGAAACAGAAAGCTTCCCAGGTCCCACTGACAGATTAGAACAAAGTCCGCAAGCGGACATCAACTCCCCTACCCCTCAATCTTGAGGGATGAGCGAAGCAGGACTTTGCGCGCCGCCGCACGGCAGCACAGCTGTTTTCTTTGTGCGGCGTGTGCAATCCAAAAATGCAGTCTCAGCAAGTATGAGACTGCATTTTTATGATGATTTCCCTGAAAAAAGGCCTGAAAATCCGTTAATTATGAATTTCTCATGGATTTTTCTTTAATATTTATATTGCGCACTACCCCATTATCATGTATAATGGTCAACATGAATATGTAGAATCAAGGAGGAATGAATTATGTCATACGTTGATGATGTACTCGCAAGAGTGATCGCCAAGAATCCAAGCGAGCCTGAATTCCATCAGGCAGTCACTGAGGTTTTTGAATCTTTGCGTCCGGTGATCGAGGCCAATGAAGACTTCTATAAGAGAGAGGCTATTCTGGAGAGAATCACCGAGCCTGAGAGAATGATCAAGTTCCGTGTTCCCTGGGTGGACGATCAGGGCCAGGTTCAGGTGAACATGGGAATCCGTGTACAGTTCAACAGTGCCATCGGACCTTACAAGGGCGGCCTTCGTTTCCATCCTTCCGTCAATCAGGGGATCATCAAGTTCCTTGGCTTCGAGCAGATCTTCAAGAATTCTCTGACCGGTCTTCCCATCGGCGGCGGCAAGGGCGGTTCTGATTTTGATCCCAAGGGCAAGTCTGACCGCGAGGTCATGGCTTTCTGCCAGAGCTTTATGACAGAGCTCTGCAAATACATTGGAGCCGATGAGGATGTCCCGGCTGGTGATATCGGCGTAGGTGGCAGAGAGATTGGTTACATGTACGGACAGTACAAGAGGATCACAGGCCTCTATGAGGGCGTTCTTACAGGTAAAGGCCTCACTTACGGCGGTTCTCTTGCCAGAACAGAGGCAACAGGCTATGGTCTGGTCTATCTGACAGACGAGCTGTTAAAGTGCCACGGCGAATCCATGGAAGGAAAGACCATCGTCGTTTCCGGCGCCGGAAACGTGGCGATCTACGCCATCGAAAAGGCTCAGCAGCTGGGCGGCAAGGTTGTAACCTGTTCTGATTCCACAGGCTGGGTATATGATCCTGACGGCATCGATCTGGAAGCCCTCAAGGAGATCAAGGAAGTAAACCGTGCCCGTCTTACAGAGTATAAGAAATATCGTCCTGACAGTGAGTATCATGAAGGCCGCGGTGTATGGCAGATCAAATGTGATGTTGCTCTTCCCTGCGCAACACAGAACGAGCTTCTCATCGACGATGCCAAACAGCTGGTAGCCAACGGTGTTATGGCCGTCTGTGAAGGTGCCAACATGCCTACTACCCTGGATGCCACCCAGTATCTCCAGGAGAACGGCGTCCTCTTCGTTCCGGGCAAGGCTTCCAATGCCGGCGGTGTAGCAACCTCCGCCCTTGAGATGTCCCAGAACAGCGAGAGACTCAGCTGGACCTTTGAGGAGGTAGACAGCAAGCTCCAGAGCATTATGGTCAACATCTACCATAATATCGACGAGGCAGCCAAACGCTACGGCAAAGAAGGCGACTATGTCACAGGCGCCAACATTGCCGGCTTTGAGAAGGTTGTCGAAGCCATGCTTGCCCAGGGGATCTGCTAGAAGCAGACAGATGGAATCTTGCTAGAAGCAGATACATGGAACCTGTTTTAAGCTGATATAGACAGGGGCGTCAGCATGTTACGATCCTCTCATTTATAAAAAAGAGGATGGTAACTGCTGACGCCCTTTTTGCGCGCTTGGCCAGACCTTCAGTTCTGGAGTCGTGAGCGGACTGGATTTAATGATTCAATTTTCAGTCTGCTTCAGGGTTCCCAATTTCTTGGCTCCGAGCGGACTGTATTTACCTGATCTCTTTTTAGTCTGCTTCCGGATTCTCAACGATCCTCAGACTAACCTTGTCCCTGGCTCCGAGCAGACTATATTTAATGATTCTCTATTTTGTCCGCTCCAGTACTCCTGGTTTTAGGTGCGTGAGCAGACTATTTTGCGAGTTCACTGTTTCAGTCTGCTTCGCCTCGGCCAGTTTTGGTGCCATAAGCGGACTATATTTAACGATTCTCTATTTTGTCCGCCCCAAGAGCTCTCATCTCAGCTCGCTTGAGCGGACCATATTTAATGATTCTCTATTTCGTCCGCTCCAGTACTCTAAACTACCCTCGCTCGAGCGGACCATATTTACCGATTCTCTATTTTGTCCGCTCCAGCTCTCAAACACCCCTCGCTCAAGCGGACCATATTTACTAATTCCCTTTTTTGTCCGCTCCAAGCTCTCTCCTCCTCCCCGCACGGCTCGGGTCTGGCGGAAACCGGCAGGAATTCAATGAATATAAATTGGGATCCGAAGCAACAATCTTGTTAAGGGGAAGAACAGCAGCCTATAGGAGAAGACCGTTTGCAATAGTTTGCGAAGTTTCGGTTTGCGCTAGCACCGCCACCAGGAGCTTGTTTTGCCTAAGCATGCAAAGCAATGCTCCAATGAAGCATTGCGTGCTAAGCTGGAAATTCTGATGTTATCGATAAACAAGATGCGAGTTTTGCGCGACAGCCCATTTTTCTATTATAAAAATACTGCCTCAGATATTAATCAAATCTGCGGTATATCCCGGCAAGAATCCCGCCGGAGATATTGTGCCATACTGAGAAAATAGCTCCCGGCACCGTAGCCATGGCCAGATTCGGAAATGCTGTCCCCGCCAGGGACGTTGCCAGTCCGGAATTCTGCATCCCTATCTCTATGGACATGGCTTTTGTCTTCTTCATATCCATTTTCAAAAGTCTGCCAAGGCCGAAGCCGCACAGATAGCCGAGAAGATTATGCATGATGACCACTGCAAAGATACTCAGGCCAGTCTCGATGATCTTATCCGCATTGTGGGAAACGACCGTCATGACGATCAGGCAGATCGCGATGATTGAAATCGTTGGAAGCACTTTGACCACCCGTTTCGAGTATTCCCCGAAGAAATGATTGATCAGCAGGCCCAAAGCGATTGGAAGGATGACGACTTCTATGATCGATATAAACATACTCAGTACATTCACCTTCACTGTTGTGTGAAGAAACAGATAGGTGATGGCCGGGGTCAGGAAGGGAGCCATGAGCGTGTTGATACTTGTCATTCCGACAGAAAGGGCCACGTCACCTTCAGAGAGATAGGTGATCACATTGCTGGCCGTGCCGCCGGGACAGGTGCCCACCAGGATCACACCGGCAAGAAGGGCATCGTCAAAATGAAAGGCTTTACCCAGGGCAAAGGCCAGCAGCGGCATGATGGTGAACTGTCCGATACAGCCAGCCGCAATATTTCTGGGATTCGAAAAGACATATTTAAAATCTTCTGCCTTCAGAGTCAGTCCCATTCCGAACATCACGACCATCAGAAGATAATTGATCCAGCCAGTCTGCATCCAAAGGCCGGTTTTCGGAACAAACAGAGATAAGGCGGCGACAGCAAGAACAGCCGCAGCCATGTATTTACCAAGAAGCCCATTAATTCTTTCAAGTATCTTCATGCACATATCCTCCCATACCGGTTTTTTCGGCACTGCATCTATATTTCAAGACTCGCTCCCGAAAAGATTATTTCGGAAAGGTTATTTTTAAGACTCGCCCGCTATTTATGATAAGGATGGTGATGGAGAATCCGGTAGCCCCTGTAGATCTGCTCCAGCAGGACCACCCCTGTCAGACCGGAGTCCATGGTAAAAGAAGACAGATGCATCAGTTCATCTTTTTCCTCATCAAACCGGCAGGCATGCAACCCATTCTGGTAAAGGCCGCCGGGTATAAAGAAAGTGATACTCCCCTGTCCGCTCATCTCCCAGGAAGCAATCCGGTCGCTGAAGGCTTCAGAAGACATAGACCGGTCTCCGGGCACAAGGAGAACTCTGCGGGAACACTCCATCCATCGTTTCATCCAGTCCTTTTCCTTCTTTACTGCAGAGACGTCTACCTTGCAGTATCTGCTGAGACGCTTCATGTATTCTGCTGAGGCCTCCCTGAGATGCCTCCTGATCTTTCCCTGTTCAAAGAGAACTATATGGTATTTCATGGCAGACCCCTCTTATATTCTTTAAACAAAAATAAGGATACAGACTATACCTGCATCCTTATAATGCATGATCCAGAAGGGATTCGAACCCCCGACACACGGCTCCGGAAACCGTTGCTCTATCCAACTGAGCTACTGGACCAC
>CADBNQ010000222.1 GCA_902796045.1 uncultured Lachnospiraceae bacterium
CTGGATGGCAGAAAACCAGTCCGGTCCCTTCTCCCTCCAGGAATCCATGACTGCCGGATTCTTCCTGAACATTCCTTCTCCTGAACATGGGGCATCCACCATCACTTTATCGAAATATTCCGGAAAACGTTCTGCCAGCCTGTGGGGCGCTTCGCTGGTGATCAGGATATTTGGGGCACCCCAGAGCTCCATATTGTGAAGCAGGGCTCTTGCTCTTGCCTGATTGATCTCGTTGGCCACCAGCAGTCCCTGTCCGGAAAGCCTTGATGCTATTTCCGTTGATTTCCCTCCGGGAGCAGCACAAAGGTCCAGTACCCTGTCCCCCTGCTCCACAGGAAACCTGGATGCAGGGGTCATGGCGCTTGGTTCCTGCAGGTAATAAAGGCCCGCGGCATAATAGGGATGCCTGGCAGGCTCATCCTCTTTCCTGTAATAATAGCCATTGCTGATCCAGGGAATCCGGGTTAAACGAAACGGAGCAATCCTTTCGAATTCCTCCGCATCGATTTTCAAAGTATTAACCCGCAGTCCGTATTGTCTTGCCCGGTCTGCTTCTTCTCTGAATGATTCCCATTCATCAGAAAGCAGCAGCCGCATGCGTTCAACAAACAAGGCCGGTAATTCTGTCATTTGGTCTCCTCAGCTGCAGCTGTTGTGCTCTCTGGAGCCGCGCTGTTCTCCGTACCTGCTGCCTGATCATCAGCAGGCTGGCTGTTTTCCACCGCGGTCGTACTCTCAGGAGCGGCCGCCTCTGTATCTACCTGGCTCTCTGTTGCTGTAGATTCTTCACTGTGAAGCACTACCAGATCCCAGAGCTTCTGGTCAACGCTCTTCTTGTAATCCCAGTCTTTCTCCAGGTCTGCAGTCCATTCTTCATATTTCTTCTGGAAATTATCCTGCTTCCTCTGATTGATGATCTGCTCTTTGTGTGAGGCGGTAGCATCCTGGTCTGTGTAGGCTGTAAGCTTTGCGATCACGTAGCCATTGTCACATTCCTGCACTCCATTTACAAGGTCCCCGTCCTTCAGGCCGGCCAGGGTCTTCTCAAAGGCTTTTCCTTCTTCAGATTCTCCGGCAGCAAAAGTCTCCGTGGTGTTGGTGTACTCCTCTTCTTTGGCGATATCCTCTATGGAAGTGCCTCCCGCCAGCTTCTGCCAGGCAGCGTCCGCTTTTGCCTTTACCTGTGCCTTCTCTTCGTCAGTCATCTGGATCGTCTGGCCCTGGTCATCCGTTTTGCTGGTCTCAAAAACAACTCGGGCAATTGTCGTCTCCCGGGCTTCATCATCAGAAACATTCAGGTCAGTATCCTTGACCATCTCCTCCTGCACCTTGGCAGCAAGGGCATTATCTTCGTAGATCTTCTGTATATCTTTCTCATCTGCACCGCAATCCTTCAGGATCTTCTTTCCGGTCTCATCTTTTGCAAAGGCGGCGGCATACTTCCTGCAGTCTTCCTTTTCCTTGTCGTCAATGGAGCATCCCAGCTCCTCTGCCTTGCTGTCGAGCACAATGATCTGTTTGATCTGGGAGATAGTCTGCTCTTTGGCATAATCTTCGAAGGTGGTAGGATTTCCCTCCTCGTCAGCACCCATCCCCATGGTCCAGAAGCCCGGGCCGAAATAACTGCTGTAAGTAGATTCATACTGGGCAGCATTGATCTTGGCATAGATTGCCGCTTCTTTCAGGGGGACATCTACTCCGTTGTAGGAGAAAAGAGTTTTAGCACCGTCTGCAGCCACCCCTTTCTTCTTTGAAGACCCGCAGCCGGCAAGCACGCCCACTACAAGCATCATGATAACAGCAGCTGCTGCCATGCGGGTCAATATATTCTTCTTCATAATGATCATTACCTCCTTTAAGTGACCTGTCTTATTTCAGTATACTATAATATACAACAGATTTATGATTCAAGCAATTGTTTTATCCCTGAAATCACCTCATTGATCTTTTCAGGAAGGTCTTTTCTGGGAACCATGCCGGGTTCATATTGAAAGACAGGGTGGACACCGGGCCTGATCTTCATCTGTCCGTGGTACTTCCTGACAAAAGAATCGATTTCTTCTACCTTCACTCTGGCCCGGGGGTTCATGGTAAAAAGAATCTTATCTCCCTTTTGTTCTACCGACAGGATCCAGGCATCGTGTGCCCGGGACTTGAGCAGGGCTACATCCATAAGCCGCAGAAGAGAAGCCGGCACATCTCCGTACCGGTCAGTCAGCTCTTCTGTCAGGTCCTCATATTCCTCCCGGGTCTCAATATAGGAGATCCTTTTGTACAGTTCCAGCTTCTGGCTCTCGTTCGGCACATAGGAGGCCGGTATATAGGCATCCACGGACAGGTCCACCGATGTGGAAAAACTGTCTTCCTCTTTATCCGTTCCCTTCATCTGCTTTATCGATTCAGCCAGCATCTTACAGTAGAGATCATAACCTACCGCTTCCATATGTCCTGACTGTTCGGCACCCAGAAGGTTACCTGCCCCGCGGATCTCCAGATCTCTCATGGCAATCTTAAAACCGCTTCCCAGATCTGTAAATTCTCTGATCGCCTTCAGCCTTTTCTCAGCTTCTTCCTTCAGAATCGTATTCCTCCGGTACATCAGAAAGGCATAGGCAGTGCGGTTGGACCGGCCTACCCTTCCCCTGAGCTGGTAAAGCTGGGCCAGGCCGAAACGATGCGCATCATGGATGATGATGGTATTTGCATTGGATATATCCAGTCCTGTCTCTATGATCGTGGTGGAAACCAGCACATCGATTTCCTTGTTGATGAAATCAAACATGATGTTTTCCAGCTGTCTCTCCCGCATCTGTCCATGGGCAAACTCCACAGAAACATCAGGAACCAGGCGGCGGATTCTGGCTGCCATATCCTCTATATCACTGACTCTGTTATAGACATAAAAGACCTGGCCGCCCCTTGCCACCTCCCTCTCGATGGCTTCTCTGATCATCTCCTCGTTATATTCCATGACATAGGTCTGCACCGCCCTCCGGTCTACAGGAGGAACCTCCAGGACACTCATATCCCTGATGCCGGAAAGGCTCATATGAAGCGTTCTCGGAATCGGGGTCGCCGACAGTGACAGGACATCTACATCCTTTTTCAGCTGTTTGATCTTCTCTTTCTGCTTCACACCGAAACGCTGTTCCTCGTCGATGATCAAAAGTCCCAGGTTCTTGTACTCAATCGATTTGGACAGGACCTTGTGGGTGCCTATGACAATGTCCACAGACCCTTTTTTAAGCCCGGTCTGTATCTCCTTCACTTCTTTGGCCGTACAGAACCGGGACAGCATCCTGACATCAATCGGATAATGCTCCATTCTTTCTGAGAAGGAATTAAAATGCTGCTGGGCAAGGATGGTCGTGGGAACCAGGTACACGACCTGCCTGCTGTCCATCACCGCCTTGAAGGCCGCCCGGATGGCAATCTCTGTCTTCCCGTAGCCCACGTCTCCGCAGATCAGCCGGTCCATGATCCTTAAGCTCTCCATATCGCGCTTGGTATCCTCGATGGCTGTGATCTGGTCTTCTGTCTCCTCATAGGGGAACAATTCTTCAAACTCTGTCTGCCAGACCGTGTCCTTACTGAAGGCATAGCCCTGCCGGGTCTGCCTCTGGGCATAGAGGGCCACCAGGTCTTTTGCCGCGATCTGGATCTGGGACCGCACCCTGCTTTTTGTTTTCTCCCATTCGTTCCCGCCCAGTTTGTTCAGCTTCGGCTTTCTGCCGCCTGCGCTGGTATATTTCTGGATCAGTTCCAGCTGGTCTGCAGGAATAAAAAGGTTGCTGGCATCTTTATACTCAATATTGATATAATCTCTGGCGACACCATCTGATTCAATCTGTTCTATACCCCGGTATATTCCCAGCCCATAGCGCTCGTGTACGACATAGTCTCCGATAGCTATCTCTGCAAGGGACCGGATCTGCCGCCCGTCATATTGCCTGCGGTGCCGTTTCTTCTTTGCCCTGCGGTCCTTGAAGATATCTTTTTCTGTGAGGACCACAAAGGGAACCTCCGGGTACTCAAAGCCACTGTTCAGCCTTCCGCTTGTGACCATAATCTCACCGGCGCTGACAGATTTCTCAAAATCCTCGGAAAACCAGGCAGGAAGTCCGTATTCTCTGATATCGGAAGCCAGACGTCTTGCCCTGGTAGGGGAAGAAGACATGAGGATCATCTTGTATTTATCCTTCCTCCACCGCTCCAGGTCATGGACCAGCTGGCTGAAACTGCCCTGGTAGGAATACACCGATCTCACATTCATGCTGAAAGTCTCCACCTTCCGGGGAAGATCCGCCTGCTGCTGCAGGGTGTCTAGCAGGATCAGAGGATGGGTCATGAGATGGTCAATGGTCTCCTCATAACTATAAGTCAGTCCGGCCTGTCCCGGAAGAATGTAGCCGCCGGACAGGCGGTTCTCCATCGAAAGGCAGAACTCTGTCTCCGTCACCCTTGCTTTTTCCAGAACCCTGCAGGATTCATCCAGAAATACCACGGTATCCTCAGGGAAATAATCGAGGAAGGAGACTGTCTCATCATAAAAATAGGAGAGCAGGCTTTCACTGCCCAGTGTGGTGCCGAGGGAAGTCAGCTCATCGGAGGCTGCCTCCACCATTTTTCTGAGACGTTCTTTTTCTTTTCTCTTCTTTTCTCTCAAAAAGATCTCTTTCTGTTTCTCATACTCTTCCTGCATCCTCCGGACAGCCTCCGGAATCTTCTTTCTGGTCAGGACCAGCTCTGAAGCAGGATAGATCACGACCTTTTCCAGATTTTCAATACTTCTCTGGCTTTCCGCGTCAAAACTGCGGATGGAGTCCACCTCATCGCCCCAGAGCTCAATCCGCACCGGACAATCTGCCGTGAGAGGAAAAACATCCACAATATCACCCCGGACAGAAAACTCCCCCGGATTCTCGGCCAGGCCGCTGCTGACATAGCCCATCTCCACAAGCCGGATCCTCATGGCATCCGTCTGGATCAGGGACTCCCTGTCGATCTCAAGGCACTGGTCAAGGAAGACCTCCTCCGGCACCATCTTTTCCATCACAGATGCAACGCCTGCTACGACAGTCAGCCTCTCTCCGGACAAAAGCCTCTTCATGACTTTCATCCTCTGGATCAGAGTATGATTGCTGTGTATGTCCGCACTGTAAAACAGGAGGTCTTTCCCCGGATATAGTACCGTATTACGGTCAAAAAAGCAGAGATCCTCATAGAGTTCTGCTGCTTTTTCCTCATGGCAGGTCAGGATGAGCCGGCAGCCGGCATCCTCTGCCAGATTAGAGATCAGGTGCCCCTTCTGGGCATCCACACAGCCGTGAATGGCAATGGGGCTGTTTCCCTGATCCACACTATTTCTGATCTTCCGGAAGCTTTCCTGGCTCCACAGAGCTTCTGGCAAAATACCCATCTATTCTCCCTCACGGGATCCGGGTTCCTTTTCCCGGGTCCTGCCGTCATCATTTTGTTCCCTGGTCTTTTCTTCTGTTTTCCTGGCCCTTTTCTTTCTTCCTATACTGTACCGGTTCATAGCCCCGTCAATATCGTCTGCCATGATCAGTTCCACAGCCTTCACGGTCTGATCAAGGGCCTGCTCTGCCAGCTCCTTCTCCTCACCGGAGAACCTGCCCAGGACATAGTCAGCAAGGTCCTGGTCCGGGTGTCTCTCCCCACCTACTCCGATCCGGATCCTCGGGAAGGCATCTCCTCCCAGATGGCTGATAATACTTTTCATGCCATTGTGGCCGCCGGCGCTGCCTTTCTTCCGGATGCGCAGCATCCCGGTCTCCAGACTGACATCGTCATAGATCACAAGAATATCAGATAAGGGTACTTTATAAAAATCAGCCGCTGCCCTGATGCTTTCTCCGCTCAGGTTCATATATGTAAGGGGCTTCATCAGCAGAACACGCTGTCCCCCGATGAATCCGGTCCCTGTCATGGCCTTAAATTTGTGCTGGTTTACAGGAATCCGGCTGTCCCGGCTTATGGCATCCACAGCCATAAAACCGATATTGTGCCTGGTCCCTTTATACTTGTCCGTCGGATTACCCAGTCCGCATATAATCTTCATATTCTTTTTACCTTTCCCCCAGTAATGGTCCGCAATCCTTTCAGCAGATCTGCCGTCAAAGAAATCATTATGGAGCTCTGCAAATTTCCTGACTTTGTCAAGATCCCACTCCCTGTGAGTGACAGCTCTGATCAGTCCGTCCATGTCAGTGATAATGGGGCCCGGGGCGGTCTTCTCAAAATCAAAATAGAAACCCCGGTCATGCTTCAGAAACCAGTCCAGGTCATAGGCATAGAGCAGGATAGGCCTGCCAAGCAGGGCATACTCTACGGCAACAGACGAATAATCTGCGATCAGCAGGTCTGTCATCATTAAGAGTTCCCTGACATTCGGATACTCTGTAAGGTCAATACAGGAATCCGGTACTCTGCCTGACCTGATCTGGGGATGCAGTCTCACTGCCAGACAGTATTCCTGTCCGCATTCCCTCTCAAAGCGGTCAAAATCAAAGTGGGAGAGAATTTCCTGATCCCTTCTGCGCTCCCCCCGAAAGGTAGGCGCATACAGGGCCAGCCTGCGTCCGGCAAGAGCCGGGAAAGCGCTTTCCAGCCGCCTGCGGGCTTTCCTGATCTCATGCTGTTTACTGTGCAGATGATCATAGTAGTAGTCCGCCTGGGGACACCCCATGGTGACAATCTTATCAACAGGCACACAGAAGGCCTCGGCATAATGGTCGACAATATGCTTCGAGCTGGCATGAATCTCTGTCGTATTGGCTCCGGCGGCTTTCAGTTCAAACCGTTCCTTCTCTGTGAGGGGAACCGATCCGCCGAATCGCTTGTAAGATCCCATGCCGTGCCACAGCTGCACAACCTTAGTCTTTGGCGAAAGCTTCATATAAGCCAGGGGCATAAAATTGTCATTCAGAAATATGTGGGAAGAAACTGCCATTCTGAATGCTTTTACTGTAAATAATCTGTTCAGTCCAATGATGTTGCCAGGCTTTAGCTCGTAGTCTTTCCGGGTGATCACATTGTAAGTAAATGGGAGCCCCCTTCTGACGCACTCATCCCTGACTGAAAACAGACTTCCCGTGCCTCCTGTATCCAGTTTCTCTATCAGTGTGATCTGCTTTTCCCTGACCTTGAAAAATCGGCAGAAAATATTCACACACCAGGCAAAAATATAATTGGTATTCATGACGATCCGCTCCAGCTCTTTTGTGTGTAATATACACAAAAAAACAGATTTTCGCAACCTTTAGAACAAAGGACGCAGTAAAGGGGCGGCAGGATCTGCCGCCCCCCGGGCTGTTTCACAACTTCACTTTATCTCCTAATAAGTGACCGGCTGCTCTTCATCCTCAAGAGATTCCCTGTATTTCTCAAGAATCTCCCTCTGCAGAGTATCTCTCGTCTCAGAATTAATAGGATGAGCGATATCCCGGTACTCACCATCTGATGCTCTCCGACTGGGCATGGCGATAAACAGCCCCTTCTCCCCTTCGATCACCTTTATGTCATGTACCACAAAGGCGTCATCGAGGGTGACTGAGACTATCGCTTTCATCTTTCCTTCTTTTGCAATCCTGCGAACTCTGATGTCTGTGATCTGCATGCTTACCTCCCCTGTCATTCATACAGTCTTTTTATTTCAAGTCCGGCCCATGCCGGACTTGCGCCGGGCTGCGCGTCAGCTCTGCTGACACTTACCCTTGCGCAGCCCTGGCATCCGCCGGAGGCTACTCAGAAGAGGATTGGCCCCCTCCTGAGTTTACTTAACTCTCTCCCTCGTATGGAGGAGGCCATCCTCTTCTTGAGTCTATGATCTACCGGCCCCTCTATACCGGATAATCATCACTAGAAGATGTAGCGGACATTCTTCTCCACGACGATCTTGATATCGTCCTCTGTCCCCACATAATTCGTACCGGGACGCAGGGTATCCCTGCTCTCCACAATACAATTCTCGATATAGGAATCATCTCCTATATATACATCATTTAAAATGATGGAATTCTTGACCGTGCAGTTATTTCCGATGTAGACATCCTTGAAAAGAATCGAGCTCTCAACTTTTCCATTGATGATACAGCCGGAAGAAATGATTGAGTTCCTGATCTGCGATCCTGCATTGTATTTTGCAGGGGGAAGATCATCCACCCTGGAATACACATCAGGATACTGCCTGAAGAAATAATCCCTGATATCCTTCTTCAGAAAATCCATATTGGTCTTGTAGTAGGATTCCACTGTGGCAATGTTGCGCCAGTAGCTTTCCAGTTTATAGCCGTAGATTTTCCGGACATTCTTATAGCGCACCAGGACGTCCTTTACAAAATCATACCGGTCTTCCCTGGCACACCTCTCCAGGATATCGATCAGATGTCTTCTCCTGATGACATAGACACCGATTGATACATTGTTGGTCTGCGCAATCAGAGGCTTTTCTTCAAAATCAATGATTCTCTCGTTCTCGTCCAGCTTCAGGATACCGAAGCGGGTCAGGTCATCATCATCCTCACTAAGCTGCGTATAGACAACGGTGATGTCTTCGTTTCTTTCAATATGCCTCTCCAGGACCTTGTTATAATCAAGCTTATATATGCAGTCGCCGGGGGCAATGATCACATAGGGTTCGTGACATTTTTTCAGGAAATCGATATTCTGATACAGAGCATCCGCAGTCCCCTGGTACCAGAAATGGTTCTCCTTGGTCACAGTTGGTGTAAATACAAACAGTCCTCCCTGCTTTCTGCCGAAATCCCACCATTTGCCCGAACTCAGATGCTCGTTCAGTGATCTGGCATTGAACTGTGGAAATACAGCCACTCTGGAAATCCTGGAATTGGTCATGTTGCTCAATGTAAAATCGATCGCCCTGTAGCTTCCGGCGATGGGAAGCGCCGCGATGGCCCTTTTATCTGATAATCTTCCGATCCTTTTACTGTTCCCGCCTGCTAAAATAATACCTAATGCCTTCATATACTGTCACCTGCCTCTACTGTCTGAAAATGGATTTACCGCTTGCGAGAATACCATCGGGATAATCCGAAGCCGTCGTGACCCCGGCGATGGCAACATTTTTACCGACCTTAACATCGGGAGGAATCACGGAATCCTCACCGACTGTCACCAGACCTCCGGCATAGACCGAAGGATTGAATTCGTTCTCAGCCTCTTCGAAGACTCCAAGCTGCGTCCGCTCTCCAACGATAACATTCTCAGCCAGGATTGCTTTCTCCACACGGGCTCCGGCCTTGACCGTGCACCCGTTCATGATGATGGAACGTTCAATCACCGCCCCTTCCTCAATCGTCACCCCGGATCCTATGACCGAATCATATATTTCTCCGTAGATTTCGGTCCCTTCTCCGACGATGCATCCTGACACCTTGGCCTCCGAAGAGAAATACTGAGGCGGAAGCAGCTCGCTCCTGGTATAGATCCGCCAGAATTCTTCGTAGAGGTTGAACTCGGGGATAATATCAATCAGCTCCATATTGGCTTCCCAGTAAGAAGAAAGGGTCCCGACATCCTTCCAGTATCCCTGGTAATTGTATGCCACGATCTTGTCTCCCCGCTCATGACAGTAGGGGATCACATGCATGCCGAAGTCACATCCCGGCTGGTCTTTCAGCGTCTCCAGAGACTCCTTCAGGACATCCCAGTCAAAGATATAAATCCCCATGGAGGCTTTATTGGACCTTGGATGCTTCGGTTTCTCCTCAAACTCCAAGACCTGGTTGTTCTCATCGGTGATGACCAGGCCGAACCTGCTGGCCTCCTCCAAAGGCACTTCATAGGTAGCCAGTGTGATTTTGGCTTTATTCTTCTTGTGGAAATGCAGCATCATCTCATAGTCCATCTTATAAATATGGTCTCCACCCAGAATCACAACATAGCTGGGATGATAATACTCCATAAATTCCATGTTCTGGTAAATGGCATTGGCAGTGCCGGTATACCAGTCTGTATTCTCACTTTTTTCATAAGGCGGCAGAACTGTAACACCCCCGATATTGCGGTCAAGATCCCAGGGAATCCCGATACCGATATGCTGGTTCAGTCTCAAAGGCTGATACTGGGTCAGGACGCCTACTGTATCAATACCTGAGTTAATACAGTTGCTGAGCGGAAAGTCAATAATCTTATACTTGCCTCCAAATGCAACTGCTGGTTTGGCCAATTTTGATGTCAATACCCCAAGTCTGCTTCCCTGACCGCCGGCAAGCAGCATGGCAATCATTTCTTTTCTGATCATTAAACACTCACTCCTCCTTATGCGTTCATCCAAATGTTTTTTCATTATATCATTATTTACTATAGTTGAAAAGAGATGTGCTAAAGTTAATTATGCACTTTTGGATATAACTTATGTATATTTGGCTTCTTTTTTGTTAAAAATGCGACAGTCATAGATTCCCTCTCGACATTCTGTCATTAATAGGATATACTCAGTGGGAATATCAAAAAGTCTTTTTACGAGGTGACAAACTATAATGTATACAATTGATTTCAGGAATCCCATCCATGTTCATTTTATAGGAATAGGGGGCATCAGCATGAGCGGTCTGTCAGAAATCCTCCTTGACAGAGGTTTTACCATCTCCGGTTCTGATATGACAGCATCAGAGATTACAGACCATCTCCGCGCATGCGGAGCAGAGATCGCGATCGGCCAGAGAGCGGAAAACATCACAGATGATGTGGATCTGGTAGTATATACTGCGGCAATCCATGAAGATAATCCGGAATTTGCGGCTGCCAGAGAAAAAGGACTTCCCATGATGAGCCGGGCAGCCCTTTTAGGACAGATTATGGCCAACTACCCGCATTCTATTGCTGTATCCGGTACACACGGCAAGACCACCACTACCTCCATGCTCACACATATCCTGCTTCAGGGCCGCATGGACCCCACTGTCTCTATCGGCGGCATGCTTGACCGGATCGGGGGCAACATCCGTGTCGGCAGGTCAGATCTTTTTCTGACAGAAGCCTGTGAGTACACCAACAGCTTTCTTGAATTCTATCCCCTGTATTCCATCATTTTAAATATAGAAGAAGACCATATGGATTTCTTCAAAGATCTCGACGAGATCAAGAAGTCTTTCCATACATTCGCCTCTCAGACCGGAGAAAAAGGCCTGATCATCATCAATGGCGACATGCCCCACACTTCCGATATCCTTGAGGGATTAAAGCAGTGATTCGTGACATTCGGTCTTAATAAAGGCAACAATTACTCTGCAGAAGATATTACATTCGATGAGACAGGCAATGTTTCCTACACTCTCCTGACTGACGGCGCAGCTGCTGCCAGAGTATCGCTCCATGTAAAGGGGATTCACAACGTAATGAACTCATTGGCTGCCATCGCCTGCGCCATGTCTGCAGGCATGGACATGGATCAGATTCTTGCCGGCCTTTCTTCCTTCGGGGGGACACACAGAAGATTTGAATACAAGGGAAAGATCGGCAATGTCTCCATCATAGATGATTATGCCCACCATCCCTCCGAGATCAGGGCCACGCTGGCTGCAGCAGACCAGTATCCTCACGACGAACTCTGGCTGGTATTCCAGCCGCACACCTACACAAGGACACTTGCCTTTCTCCATGATTTTGCAGATGCCCTTGCTCCGGCGGACCATATCATTCTTGCAGACATCTATGCCGCCAGGGAACCGGATACCGGAAAAGTCTCCTCTGGAGATATCGCTGACCTGCTGAAGGAAGCGGGCAGTGATACCTATTATTTCCACAGTTTCCAGGAGATTGAACAATTCCTGCTTGACCATGCCAAAGGGCATGACATGATCATCACCATGGGTGCCGGCAATGTGGTCACGATTGGCGAAGATCTCCTCAGCTGAAACTCCAAAACAGCCCGCCCAGACCGGCAGGATCTCATTTTTGTAAGGGATCCTTCCGGTTTTCTTTGAATAGGGACTGCAGCAAAAAAATTTTTTTCTTTATTTGTTAATAGTTTGTTTCTTCTCTGTACCAGAGGTATTCACGACTTATCCACATATATCCCGGGATCATTCACCATGTATTTCTCTTAAATAGCCACTTTTTTATCGGATGACCGCCGATACTCACCCTCTTCTTTTCATCATTAGGGAAACTTATCCACATTGTCCACAGTATTATCCACATTTTTAATACCCGTTCCATCCCCTGTCTATCCACTGACATGTCCACGCTTTGTCCACTACCGGGCGACTGTTCATTTTCCTCAGAATATGCTATGATGATATCAGGGATTAAAGAACAGTAAGATAAAAGGCGGTGAACAGAAAGATGAATACTATTTCACTGGCTCAGGAAACTTATCAGAATATAACGGTCATTCCCAATCAGTTTATCGATGACTACATGGTCCGGGCAGACGGAGAGTATGTCAAGATATACCTTATGATTCTGCGTCTTACAGGCCAGAATGTCCCGGTCACCGCTGATAAACTGGCTGACAGTCTGGAGCTGACCGTGAAGGATATACTGCGGGCTGTCAGGTACTGGGAGAAAGAGGGTCTCCTGTCTGCGGGAGGGCAGAACGGTCCTGTCACCGAAACGCTCACACCGGTCAGTTCTCCTCTTCCTGTCCAGAGACAGCTGATTCCCGGAAAGCGCAGCCGGAATGCTGCCGAGCTCAACAAGTACATCAGCGGCACCGATCTGGAGCGCCTGGTTTTTATGGCTGAGACTTACATCGGACACCCTCTTTCTGTCCAGGAGCTCAACTCCATCTGCTATATCAGCGATGACCTTCGTTTTCCTACAGACCTGCTGGAGTATCTGGTGGAGTATTGCAGCGAGAAGGGAAAGAAGCAGATCCGCTATATGGAGAAGGTTGCCATCAACTGGTATGAGCAGGGGATAGACACCGTCAGAAAGGCTATGGACCAGACCAGTCTCTACACACGGAATGTTTTTTCAGTTATGAAGGCTTTCGGCATATCCGGGAGGAATCCGGGCCAGTCAGAGATGGACTATATCACCCGGTGGAACTCCATGGGTTTTGATACGGAGATCATTGTCGAGGCATGCAACCGCACCCTGCTTACCACCCACCAGGCCAGCTTTCCTTATGCCAACCGGATCCTGGAGGGCTGGAAAAAGGCCGGTGTCAGAAAGCTTTCCGACATAATCTCCATAGACAAGAAGCACCATGCCGGAGCGGAAGACAGGGCACGTAAAAAAGAGCATTCTGTCAGAAAGTCCGGCTCCAACGCTTTTCACAATTTCGAACAACGCTCCTACGACTATGATGATCTGGAACTCAGGCTGGCTGGTAAGGGCGGGAGGTAATTATGGGACTGACGCAGAAACAATATGCGGATATCCTGGATGGTTACGCGGCCCGGAGAAGGCAGAACCGCCTCCTGGAGCAGGAACGGCGGGAGGAGATCTATGCCGCCATACCTGCTATACGGACAATCGACGAGGATATCGCCCATATCTCACTCGAAGCCGCCAGGAGCATGCTTTTCCATCCTGATCCGGATATAAGGAAACAACTGCATGAGGAGATCAGCAGGCGGTCCGGTGAAAAAACCGTGCTTCTCGTGTCTCATGGTTTTCCAGAAGATTACCTTGATCCGCTTTATACCTGCAGGGACTGCAAAGACACAGGATTGATCGACGGCATACAATGCCATTGTTTCTCCGGATATGTGGCTGAGGTCTACTATGAACAGTCCAACCTGACAGACCAGCTTGACCGGATTTCTTTTGCCACTTTCCGCCTGGATTATTACTCCGAGGCCGTAAGCAGAGATTATCCGGTCTCCCCCAGGGACAATATTCTTAAGGTTCTTGACCAAAGCCGCTCCTTTATCAGAGAGTTTGACGACAGGCCGGGACAGAATCTCCTGATCTATGGCCGGGCAGGTACCGGCAAGACCTTTTTATCCTGCTGCATCGCAGGAGAGCTGCTTGCGAGGGGAAAGCAGGTCATATACATGACTGCCTACCAGTTCTTCCGTCAGCTGGAGCTGGCCACTTTTCACAGTGATGAGGCAGATCCGGACACACTGTCCTGGCTTACAGACTGTGATCTTCTGATCATAGACGACCTGGGAACTGAGATGAATAATGCCTTTATCAACTCCCAGCTTTTCCTGTACATTAACGAGCGCATCCTGCGAAAGAAATCTACCATTATCAACACTAACCTGTCTTTACAGCAGATCAGCAGCAGCTACACAGAGAGGGTTTCTTCCAGGATCATTGAGGCTTACCGGCTCATCCATATATATGGTGAAGACATCAGGATCAAAAAAGCTGTTTCTTCCGATAGATTTGATATATAGATACGCAGAGAATAGTTTTAAGGAAGCAGAAAGGAGAATACGTATGAAGCCAGATGACAGCAAATTTGCAACTGTACCTGTTGGGAAATTAGGAATCATTATCCATCCGAGCTGTGAATCACTGGGAAAAAAGATTGACCAGTATATCGTGAACTGGAGAAAGGAGCGGGACCACAACCATAAGTCCAATATCATATTCAGAGATTACGAGAAAGACACCTTTATCATCCCCTCTGTCTGCCCCAGGTTCGGGACAGGGGAAGCCAAGGCCCTGATCTCTGACTCAGTGCGGGGGGTAGACTTATACATTCTGGCTGACGTATTGAACTATAGTCTGGAGTACACCGTCTGCGGTCACAAGAACCATATGTCTCCCGACGATATCTACGCAGATATCAAAAGACTGATCGCGGCTGCCTCCGGAAAGCCCAAGAGCATAACGGTCATCATGCCCTTCCTTTACGAGAGCCGCCAGCATAAGAGAAGCTCAAGGGAATCTCTGGACTGCGCCTTTGCCCTCCAGGAGCTTGCCAATATTGGCGTGACCAATGTCATCACCTTCGATGCCCATGATCCGCGGGTGCAGAACGCAATCCCCCTGAGCGGTTTTGATAATATCATGCCCACCTACCAGTTCATCAAGGCGCTGCTGAAATCTACCGATGACCTCCAGATCGACAATGAGCATATGATGGTCATCAGCCCCGATGAAGGTGCCATGAAGCGTACCATGTATTTCTCTACTGTCCTCGGTGTGGACATCGGCATGTTCTATAAACGTCGGGATTATTCTGTAGTCGTAGACGGCCGCAATCCTATCGTTGCCCATGAATTCCTTGGTGATTCGGTGAAGGGAAAGGATGTGCTCATTATCGATGACATGATTTCCTCCGGAGAGAGTATGCTGGATGTGGCCAGAGAATTGAAAAGAAGGGGTGCCGCAAGGGCTTTCTGCATCTCCACCTTCGGTATGTTTACCAACGGTCTCGGCGCATTTGACAAAGCCTACAAAGACGGCCTGATCTACAGAGTCATTACTACCAATTCAACATACCAGCGGCCTGATCTGTTTGAGAGAGAATGGTATGTAAGCTGCGATATATCCAAGTATATCGCCCTCCTGATCGATTACATGAATCATGAGGCCTCCATCAGCTCAGTACTCGATCCTCATGACCGCATACAGAATCGTCTGGCCGAGTACAAAAAGTATCATACCATCTACGAAGACTAAGCTGGAAGGGGCTGCCGTAGTAATACAGAGCTGCCGGTGGATGTCTGAGGCTTCCGTTGTTCCTCGAAAAAAGTCTATTCATTTAGCCTTTTTTCATGCGGTACAAAGTCAGCCTCAGACATCCACCGGCAGCCCCTGTCTTACCCCGATAGCCCCTTTAAATTGCGCGGCAGCCCGGACTTGAATTTATTCAAATGCCGACTGCTGATCAGCAGGCTCATCATCCTGGTCCTCTTCCAGATCCTGATCATCTTCATCCTCCAGATCCTCATCATCCTGATCCTCATAGTCCAGGTCCTCATCATCGGTCTGGTCCTGATCATCATCCTCATCCGGAACCACATAATCATTGTCGTTGTCATAGGAATCTTCCGGTTCCTGCTGCTCTTCCTGGGTCGCCTCTGTCTCGGTTTCCTGCTCCTGTGTTGTCTCCGTCTCTGTCAGGGTTGAATCAAAATCTCTTCTGTCAAGGCCCTGATGTATCTTGTCCATATAAGACTTCCATATATAGGCAGGATAGGTGTTGCCTTTAAGGTCATCCACTGATTTATACACATCCATACCCACCCATACTGCCGTGGTATAATAAGGAGTATAGCCGCAAAGCCATCCGTCTACATAATCTGAGGTGGTTCCTGTCTTGCAGGCGGCAGGCATATCCACCTGGAGACGGCATCCTGCAGCAGTAGCCGAGGAGACAGTTACACAGGTTTCCAGGATATCTGTCATCATTCTTGCCGCATTGACAGAATAAATCCTCTTACTGCCCTGCTCATCAGGGACAAAGATATTCCCTTCCGAATCCGTGATCCTTACAATACAGGTGGGTTCACGGTATTTTCCATCATTGCATAAAGTGGCATAGGCAGAAGCCATTTCCACCACTGTGACCCCCTTTGTAAAGCCGCCCAGACAGGTTGTGTCATATTGATAATCTGCTTCTTTCAGCCCTTTAAAATGCATCCTCTCAAGATACTCAAGGCAGTTTTCAGGTCCAAGCTCCTGATAGAGACGATACGTTGCGACATTACTTGATTTCTGGACTGCCCTTCTCAGGGAAACAGATCCCATATAGAGGTCTCCGGCATTGGACACCTTATCCGGACCTGTCATCCGGCTGTCATCGACAGTACTGTCAGGTGTATATCCCCTCTCCAGGGCAGGCGCAAAGACCAGCACAGGTTTAATGGCGCTTCCGGGCTGGCGGAAGCTCTGGTAGGCACGGTTCAGGCCGAATCCTTCCTGATCCTCTTCCCGGCCTCCGACAATGGCCGTCACCCGGCCGGTGGCATTGTCTATACAGACTGCTGCGCCCTGAACCTTGTAGATACCGTCATCAGTCTTGTCAGCAAACATGGAAAGCTCTGTAGATACAGAAGACTGCAGCTGATCCTGCTTCACCATATCTATAGAGGTATAGATTCTGTAGCCGCCGGTATAAAGGCTCTGTCTGCAGGTACTGTATAACTCATCATACTCCTCATCATATTCCTTTTTCTCTGATTTAGTCGAAAACCGGCTCTTA
>CADBNQ010000223.1 GCA_902796045.1 uncultured Lachnospiraceae bacterium
CTGCGGCGCATCGCAGAGTTGCGCATAAGAAGATGCCTACGGCATCGCGCAACTCGCGCGGAATCGTCGAGACGATTCCGATTGAAATCCAGGAAAGGATCATTCTTCTCCGGAGAGTCCGGTATCCGAACCGGCATCCGGTGTAAAGAGACTTTCGAATTCTTCCCTGCTGATCCTCTCTTTTTCTATGAGGAGGGCCGCACACTTGTGGAGGATATCCATGTGCCCGGAGATGATCTTCTTTGCATCCTCATAGCAGCTGTCTACGATCTCCTTGACTTCCCTGTCTATCTTCCGGGCCACTTCCTCACTGAAGCTGCGGGCATGGCCCAGATCTCTTCCGAGAAAGACCTCGTCACTTTCTTCTTCATAATTGATAAAGCCCAGTTCTTCAGACATGCCGTATTTGGTGACCATGGCCCGGGCAGTATTCGTTACTCCCTTGATATCCTGGGAAGCCCCTGTGGTGATGTCTCCAAATATCAGCTCCTCGGCGATACGGCCTCCCATACCGACCTTGATATCCTGCAGCATCCTGTTTCTGCTGCTGAACACATTATCTTTCTCAGGCAGGGGCATGGTGTAGCCTGCGGCTCCCACACCGGTGGGGATGATGGATATCGTATAGACCGGCCCAACATCCGGAAGCACATGGAAAAGGATGGCATGTCCTGCTTCGTGATAAGCGGTGATCTTTTTCTCCAGCTCCGGAATCACCCGGCTCTTTTTCTCTGTGCCGATCCCTACTTTGATAAAGGATTTTCTGATGTCCTCCATCTGGATATACCGGCGGTTGTTTCTGGCGGCAAGGATGGCGGATTCATTGATCAGGTTCTCAATATCTGCTCCGGAAAAACCCGGCGTGGTTCTGGCAATCTGGTGAAGGTCAACATCTTCTGCCAGCGGTTTCCCTTTTGTGTGCACCTTAAGGATCTCCTCCCGGCCTTTCACATCGGGATTGCCCACGGCTACCTTCCGGTCAAAACGTCCCGGTCTCAGGATAGCGGGATCAAGGATATCAACCCTGTTTGTGGCAGCCATGACGATGATGCCTTCGTTGACCCCGAAGCCGTCCATCTCAACCAGCAGCTGGTTTAAGGTCTGCTCACGTTCATCATGTCCGCCCCCGAGGCCTGTGCCTCTTCTTCTTGCCACCGCATCAATCTCATCAATAAAGATGATGCAGGGCGCGTTCTGCTTGGCGTCAGAAAAAAGATCCCTTACACGGGAAGCGCCGACACCGACAAACATCTCCACAAAATCAGAACCCGAAATACTGAAGAAAGGAACATTGGCCTCCCCTGCCACGGCTTTTGCCAGCAGAGTCTTGCCTGTCCCGGGCGGGCCGACAAGAAGCACGCCTTTGGGAATACGGGCTCCCACCTGGATATACTTGGCAGGACTCCGGAGAAAGTCAACGATCTCACTGAGTTCTTCCTTCTCCTCATGCAGGCCGGCCACATCCTGGAAGGTGACCTTCTTCTCTCCTGCTTCGTGGAGTCTGGCCCGGCTCTTGCCGAAATTCATCATGTTGCTGTTGCCGCCGCCTCCGCCTGCCCGGCTCATGAGGATGAACATAAACAGGAACATTACAAGCAGCATAATTCCGTAAGGCAGGACTGTGGTCAGCAGATCTCCTGTATGACTGATGTCAGAGATCCTGCACTCGAGTGAATGCTCACGGGCATATGCGACTACTTCATTGACATCAGTCACGTAAAACCTGACCCGGCTCTTGTCGGAAAAATTGACCTCCACAGCTCCGGAAGGAACTTCCTCGTTCTGAACGAGGACGATATAATCTACCTTGCCTTTATCAACATCCTTCTGAAACTGCTCGTAGCTGTACTCCTCCTGTCCGGACATCATGTTTCTCTGACCGAAATAATTAAGGATCCCGTAGGCAGTCAGCAGGATGATGACAAAAACAAATACACTTCTATAGTTTCTAAACAATGCGATCTCCTTTCAGATCTCCCTCATTAGTCAGCGTCGAGCTCAATCACTCCGATATAAGGAAGATTTCTGTATTTCTGTGCGTAATCAAGGCCGTAGCCCACCACATATTCGTCAGGGATATTAAATCCCAGATAATCAATATCTACATCCGCCTCCCGCCTGTCCGGCTTGTTCAGAAGGGCACAGAGCCGGATGCTGCCGGGATTCCTCTGCTTCAGGACGGGGATCAGGTAATGCAGGGTCTTGCCCGAATCAATGATATCTTCCACGATCAGGACCTCTTTCCCCTCCATGGAATCATCCAGATCCTTCTTGATCCGGACTATGCCGGAAGAGGAAGTGGCATTGCCATAGCTGCTGACCTGCATAAAATCAAGTGATACAGGAATGGTCAGTCTTTTCGCAAGTTCACAGGCAAAAAAAACTCCTCCCTTGAGGATACAGATTATATGGAGCTCTTTTCCTGCATAATCTCTGCTGATCTCTTCTGCAAGCTCTTTGATCTTTGCATTAACATCTTCTTCTGATATCATTATGGAAATCTTATCTGCCATGGCTAACTCCTTATCTCTTATACTTTGTCAAAGAAACCGCCAGCATCTGTTTTGTCCCGGACGTGACTTTGCAGGCCTCACTGATCCTCCTGCCGATGATCCACAGGATGTGGGAGCCGTCAGCCAGCAGCATCCGGCTTTCCCTTTCATCTGCCGGAATCTTCTCATCGATAAAGAACCTGGACAGCTTCTTATGCTCCCCCTGATCGTTAAAGACAAAGTAATCGCCCGGCCGGCGGGTTCTTATGGATAGTTCTTTGCTTATTCTATCATAATCAAAGTATTTCTCACAATCACTTTTTATGATTTGTTGGCCATGGTAAGACCGGTACTGCATCACAAGACCGGTCTCTGTGTCAAGGGGGACAGTCCACTGAAGACCTTCGGCATAATCCGGGAGACAGACCTTAATACAAAGACCTTCCCTGTCATGCTTTTCCTCCCGGTCTCCTTCCGGGACGCCTTCGTTCCGGCTGACAATAATCCTGCTGTCCGTCCGCCGGGCAGCAAGCCCCCATGGGAGATTGATCCGCTTTCCCGCCTTCTTGTAAAGAAGGTCCGTCATCTGGTCAATGTGTACTGATTCGATATCCTTTTTTCTGCCTGCGGCAGCGTGGAGCATCCTTCCGGCCACTTCATCCCGTACATAGTCCGGCAGGGCAAGCAGGTCTTCTGCTTCGACACTCCATCGATCCGGTCCATCCCGGCGCACCAGGGACATGGCACTCTCGATCCGGGGTTCTACACAGGCAAGAAGGTCCGCTTCCCGCCTGGCCAGCCTGCACATGTGATCCACTGTTTTCGGGTTCATGCGATTCATCACATCCAGGATCTGGTGACGTATCAGATTTCTGCTGTAAGCAGGATCCTGGTTGCTGCTGTCTTCCACAAAGTCCTGACCCAGTTCCTGCAGGATGGCTCTGATCTCCTCTTTCCTGATGCCCAGAAAGGGCCGGATGATATCTCCGCGGACAGGAGGGATCCCTGTAAGCCCCCGGGGACCGGTCCCCCTGATCATGCGGAAAACCATCGTTTCCGCCAGGTCGTCGGCGTGATGCCCCAGGGCAATGCGGACTTTTCCTCTGTCTGCCAGCTTACTGGCGGTCTCTCTGAAGCAGGCATAGCGGACCTTTCGGCCGGCCTCCTCCAGAGACAGCTTATCGCTAACGCTGATCCGGCGGACATCTTCCCGGTAAAGGGTCAGGGGAAGGCCGGTCTTCCTGCAGAAATCCCGGACAAACTCCTCGTCTCTTTCAGCCTCGGAATCCCTGAGCATATGATTAACATGGACTGCAGAGATCTCCGGGCCGCCTTTCTTTCGCAGATCCAGAAAATATCTGGCCAGACAGACCGAGTCGGCTCCGCCCGACAGACCGATCAGTACGCAGCCGGCCTCGTCCAGCATATGATGTTTCTTTACAAATTGATCTACCTTGCTCCACATGATCATACCTCTGTATCATAGGAAATGGTAATATCGTGAATAACAGAGTCAGCAGACGGGAAATGCCAATTTCCTAAGATAAAGCAAAAAGGCCCCTAAAAAAGGACCTTTCTCTCATAAAAAACAGTAGCGGGAACTGGATTCGAACCAGCGACACCACGGGTATGAACCGTGTGCTCTCGCCAACTGAGCTATCCCGCCAGACTCAACAGACGAAATAATATCATCTTTATCAGCAAATGTCAATACACTTTTTTACTCTTCTTCCTTCTCTTCAGAAGTGTCATCTTCTTCCTCTGCATTCCCCTTCTTACTGTCATCCTGCCCGGTCTTGTCTTCTTCAGCCTCCCTGACGACGTACTCATCTTTCTCGACAAGACCCAGCTTCTCTCTTGCCACATGCTCTTTAAACTCATCAGAGGAAGTCCTGGCCTTTTCCTCCTCCAGGGCTTTGTTGGTCTCTTTGAGGCTGCTGACCTCAGAAGACAGCTCCTCAATAGAGTCCTGATAACGGCCCACCTGTCTCATCTGGTGCAGACCGCCCAGTCCCAGAAAGGCAACGATCACTGTTGTCAGAGCGATGATCATGGCAGATCTGGCCGTAAAGAACTGCTTTTTAAACTTCTTATTAAACTGTTTGCTGTTTTTTCTTTTTTTCTTCATAAGTAACCTCAGTCTTCTCTGCTTCTCATTATTCTAACGGTTTCCGGTGCATTTTTCAATATTTTCTATAAATATTCCGGAACTTTTTGGACCGCTGGGTCCCGGGAGCCTCCGCAGAGGGGAGAAAATAAGGATATATGCTCAAAACATCTTGACAAATAAGGCTTTTACCGTTATAAATAGTAGGGCATTGGTATATATGTTGTCCATTTCAATGATCAGACATGTCCATATACGAAAGGAGACCATGATGAATAAAACTGAATTAATTGCAGCAATCGCAGAGAGAACACAGTTAACTAAGGCTGATACTGATAAAGCTTTAAAGGCTTTTATCGAGGTAGTAGGCGACGAATTAGGAAAAGGTGAGAAGGTGCAGCTTGCCGGTTTCGGTACTTTTGAAGTGACAGAGCGCGCAGAGCGTCAGGGCATCAACCCGAGAACCAAAGAGACCATTACCATCGCTGCTTCCAAGGCTCCTAAGTTCAAAGCCATGAAGGCTTTAAAGGATAAAGTGAACAGCTGATTTGGGGATATGGGAGGTGATTCCCATAAGATTAGATAAGTTCTTAAAGGTATCCCGTCTTATAAAGAGGCGGACAGTAGCCAATGAAGCCTGCGATGCAGGAAGAGTAACGGTAAACGGAAAGGTCGCCAAGGCCGGTTTAAATGTAAAGGCAGGCGACATCCTTGAGATTCAGTTTGGCAATAAATCTGTCAAGGTTGAGGTTACTGACGTTAAGGATACCGTTCGAAAAGAAGAAGCAAAAGAGCTGTTTCGGTATATTTGACCGGACAGCTTTTTTATTTGCTTTTTTTTACCATATGACTTACAATGAAAAGGACTATTTGATCTGATGCAGGAGGTAAAACTATTATGACTCTTGATAATTCTTCAGGTATTTCCGGACTCAGGCAGGCCTGCCGTGAGAATATGTCTGTATGGCTCAGGGAGGTCTTTTTTTTATTCTACGGAGTATTCTTTCTGTGCTCATTCGCTGACAAGATCATGCCGGGGCACGCCCTGATCCACTATATGTTCCGCTTTGCCTTTGCCGTCCATGCGCCGGCTGTCATATTTGTTCTTGGCTGCAGTATGGGCCTTGCGGACCCGTCAGATCCCTCTTTCCGGAAGAACACTCTCATGAAAGCCCTGTATTCCTATCTGGCTTTCTTTATCATCGGATTTGTGATCGAGGTATTTGTCACAGACCATGATGCCTACACAACCATCAAGGACATCCTGATCGTGGTCCGTGTTCCCGACATCAGCTCCGTTTTTCTGACAATGTGCTTTCTATTGCTGATCTCCGCCTTTTTCTGGGACTACATCGAATACATCCTCAGTCACAGGATCGTATTGCTGCTGGTCTCTCTTGCCGGCATCCTGCTTGTCTTCCTGCCTGAAGGCCTGCTGGGCTACGGCCTGATTGGGACTGTTCTGGGCGGGGCTACCACCAACTGCACCCCCATAGCCTACTATCTCTTTCTGTATCTGGCCGGCATCCTGTATGCCAGGAGCCCGTCAGAGAGGCTCCTTAACAGAAAATATCTTGTCAGCATGGGCCTCCTTACTCTTGCAGGGGGTCTCCTGGCACTTGCCCGCATGAAGCATCCCGCAGTGGTCATTCTGTCTATCGTGTTCGCCTTCTGCTGCATGCTCTTTACGGTTGTCCTTTTTCCGCTTTACTCCCGGCTTGAGTCAGCGCTCTTGAGGCTCTGGGGGCGGATTCGCGCTGCCGGAAAAGACCTGGAGGCAAAGAGTCAGGAAAGCCGCGGCATCGACAGACTGCTCTACTATGCGGGATACAGCCTGCTCTTTGTCGTCATGGCATACTTCATTTTCTTCCCCTATATCCAGCAGGACAGGACCCTGATCTGGTATATAGACGGCATCGGACAGTATGTTCCGAAAGCCATCCGCTTTATGCGGTGCATGCCGGAGATCCTCTCCAGCATCCTCCACGGGAACCTGGATTACCAGCAGTACGATTTCACCACAGGACTCGGCTCCACCTTTACGGTCAGCCACGAGCCTGTTTACTGGCTCTACCTTTTCTTTAAGCCCTCACAGGTTGAGACCGCCTACAGCTTCCAGGTCATTCTCAGGTATTTCCTGGCAGGGATCAGCATCTCTGCCATGCTCAGATATTTTAAGAGGTCACGCTTCACCTGCTATCTGGCCAGCATGGCCTACACCTTCTGCGGCTACGCGATCTTCACAGGGACAAGACATGGCATGTTCCAGATTCCCATGATCCTGCTTCCTCTGCTGATCGTCTCCATGGAAGAACTGGTTACCAGAAAGAGATGGGTGCTCCTGACCCTCCTGACAGCCGTATCCCTGCTCAGCTCTTACTACTTCATGTACATGAACACCATCGCTCTGGGCATATACTTCCTGGCCCGCATCCTGTGTACGGAAGAGTACCGCAATCTTAAGACATTTTTCAGCAGAGGGCTGATGATCACGGGATGCTATATCATCGGCTGCGCCATGGGGTCCGTCACCCTCTTTAATTCCTTCGGGGGCTATGTCGGATCCAGCCGGTCTGCCGGAGAGTCAGTGTCCAGCTTTATCTCCACGACGCCCTTCTTCTACAGGCCTCTGTGGATCTCAGATTTCTTTATCGGATTTATCTCCGATTATTACTCGCCGGGCCTGTGGCTGAGGATCGGGCTGGCTCCCATAGCGCTTCTCTCTCTGGTTTTCATTTTTACGAGAAAGCGCAAAAAGGAGATCAGTCCTGTCTTCATCCTCCTGACGGTATTTTGCATCATTCCTGTTTTCGGATATGCTCTGAACGGTTTCAGCAATGTGTCCAACCGCTGGTGTTACATCTATATCACCGCGGTGATCTTCATCCTGGCCGAGTATCTGGAGGATTTTCACTCCCTCACGACTGTCGAGACGGGGATCATGTGCTCCATAGGCCTCTTTTACGGTCTGATCATCTTCTTCACCCTGAAGCACAGGACGGACACCGGTCTGGGTTCTTTTGGCCTTCTGTCCATCACCCTGCTTGCTCTGATCCTGGTCAACAACGACAAGCTCGGGATCTCAAGGAGGCGGGCGCAGAAGATCATCCTGGGGGTCACCCTGTTTTCGATCGTGATGAATGCCAATATGTATATCACCAACTCCTCCGGTAAGAATCCGCATATAGAGAGCTATGTCAAAAAGGGCGGCTCCATGCGGATGCTGTCGGCCACAGCGCTCAAATACCTGGATGAGGTGACAGGTGACCTTCGAAAAGACGATTTCTACAGAAGCACCAATCTCTATACCTACGGCAACACACGGTCAAGCAGTCTGGTCTACGGTTATCATGATATCTCGACCTTCAACAGTACCTTAAACGGTAATATCGTCAACTACAACAGGCAGATGGGCAACAGTGACTGCAACGTGGTCAGCATCTACAGCTATAACTTCCGGACCATCATGGAAGAGCTGGCCAGCGTCCGCTATCTGGGTGCTGACAGCAGCAAGAAGATTCCTGTCCCCTATGGCTATCACAAGGTCTTCGAACGGCAGGAGAAGAGCAGAACCTGGTCGATCTATGAAAACGACTACGCCCTGCCCATCGGTTACACCTATTCTTCGATCGTCTCCGACAAAACAGCTGAGAAACTCTCAGCCGCGCAGAAGCAGGAACTGTCCCTGATCTCTGCCATCGTCGATGATGAGACTGTAAAAGAACATGCCGGTCTCCGTGTCAATGAGCATCCGGCCCTTACTGTCCATGACCTGCCTGTTACCGGGACTGATATGAAAAATGTCAAGATGGGAAAAGGCCGTATCACGGTAGGTGAAGGAGGCGGCTCCGTCACCCTGCATTTTGACAGCGAGAATAATGCTGAGACCTACATTTCCTTTAAGGGGGATATCGACTTCCCGGAAGATGGGGCCGAGCACTTTATGACCTGCAAGGTCCTGGCAGAGGGTGTGGACTATAATCACCAGTTCAGGGTGGATGCCTACAGCACAGGACAGGAAGAGTACCTTTTCAATCTCGGCTACCACAAGGACCCCATCAGGTCTGCCACCTTACAGTTTGGCGAGGCAGGAACGCTCCACTATGACCAGATCAGTGTCATTTCCCAGAGCATGGACAATTACGGCCGCCAGGCTTCCCTGCTCGGTGAGAATGCGCTTGAGGATGTCAGGGTGGAAAAGAACACAGTAAAAGGGTCCATCCATACTGATGAAGAGAGGCTTCTGGTCATATCATTACCTTACCAGTCAGGGTGGACTGCCTATGTGGATGGAAAGAAGACGCCGATCCTGCGCGCCAATTACCAGTACATGGGAATCGACCTGCCTGCAGGCAGCCACGAGATTCTTCTGAAGTACAGGCTTCCCGGGCAGAAAGCAACCTTTATATGTACCACAGGAGGTATCCTCGTCTTCCTTCTCTGTCTCCTGTGTGACGTGATCATCAGAAAGAGAAGAAAGCAGAAAAACCTATACTTTTAATGACAAAGATGCTATAATGAGCCATATCCTGCGATTAAGAAAGAAAAAGGACAGACAGCTGTTATGATTTATTTTAATATCCCTCCTTTTACAGGAAAAGAAACCGAATATATCACACAGGCCATACAGAATCATAAGATCAGTGGTGACGGAACCTTTACCCACAAGTGCAACGAGTGGATCGAGCAGAAGACAGGAACCGCGAAGGCCCTGCTGACGACTTCCTGCACACATGCCACTGAGATGGCCGCGCTCCTCGCCGGTATCAGGCCGGGAGATGAAGTGATCATGCCTTCCTACACTTTTGTATCCACCGCTGACGCCTTCGTTCTTCGGGGTGCCACTGTCGTTTTTGTGGACATTCGTCCTGACACCATGAATATCGATGAGACACTCATAGAAGATGCCATAACCGATAAGACCAGGGCTATCGTTCCGGTCCATTATGCGGGTGTATCCTGTGAGATGGACACGATCATGGACATTGCAAGGCGGCATAATCTTCTTGTCATAGAAGACGCTGCCCAGGGTGTATTATCCGACTATAAGGGACAGGCTCTCGGCAGCATCGGAGACTACGGCTGCTTCAGTTTCCATGAGACGAAGAATTACAGCATGGGAGAAGGCGGCTGCCTTCTGATCAAAGACAAGGACCATATCGAGATGGCAGAGATCATCAGGGAGAAGGGGACAAACCGCAGCAAGTTCTTCCGCGGTGAGATAGACAAGTATACCTGGGTGGAAGCAGGGTCCTCCTATCTTCCCAGTGATATGAACGCTGCCTACCTGTGGGCCCAGCTTGAGATGGCAGATGTCATCTTTGATGACCGCATGCGGTCATGGAAGACCTACTATGAACTCTTATCCCCCCTGCAGGATTCCGGCAGGCTGATTCTTCCCACCATCCCGGAGGGCTGCGGCCACAATGCCCACATGTTCTATATCAAGGCAAAGGATCTGGAGGAGAGAACTGCCCTGATCAGGCACCTGCGGGCCAATGATATCGCTTCCGTCTTCCACTACATCCCCCTGCACAACGCTCCGGCCGGGAAGAAGCTTGGAAGGTTCCACGGAGAAGACCGTTTCACCACCGTGGAGAGTGAGCGTCTCACACGCCTCCCCCTCTACTACGGGCTTGAACCTGACACAGTGGAAATGATCTGCGAAAAGATATGTGAGTTTTATCGTTAATAAGCATTAGGAGGTCACATTTTGCTATATTCTGTTATCATACCATGCTACAGGTCATCAAAGACCATCAGAAAGGTTGTGGAGATGACTGCGGCGGAGCTTGACCGTCTGAATCTGCCGGATCATGAGTTTATCCTGGTAGATGACCTCTCCCCTGACCAGGGAGCTACCCTGAACGAATTAAAAGCACTCGCTGATGATTATCCATTTGTGAAAGTTGTTTCACTTGCCCGTAATTCCGGCCAGCACAACGCAGTGATGGCCGGCCTTAATTATGCCTCTGGAGATATCCTCATCGCTATGGATGACGATATGCAGACACATCCCTCACAGCTTAACTATCTGCTGACAGAGCTTGACAAGGGGTATGATATAGTCTATGGATACTATCCGTCAAAGAAACACTCCATGTTCCGCAATTTCGGAAGCTTTGTCAATTATATGACTGTGCGGTTCATGATCGGGAAACCAAAGGAGCTGAAGACTTCAAGCTATTGGGTCATCCGTCGTTTTGTCCGGGATTATGTGATCCAGTACCGCAGTCCCTATACGCATCTGCAGGGTCTTTTCTTAAGAACCACACGGAACATCAGCTGCGTACCTATCCAGCACTTTGAGCGGGAGGAAGGCCAGTCAGGCTATACTTTCCACAAGCTGGTCCAGCTCTGGTCCAACATCATGGGATACTCTGTGGTGCCTCTGAGGATGGCAACCTACTGCGGATACTTCTTCTCACTCCTGAGCATACTCGGCGTGATCTTTATCATCATCCAGAAGGCAGTCGCCCCTGCCATGCACCTGGGCTGGCCTTCACTGATGTGTGCCATCTGCTTCTTCTCAGGGATCAACATGCTTTTCCTGGGACTGATCGGTGAATACCTGGGCAGGATGTTCCTTGGGATGAACAATCAGCCGCAGTTTGTGGTAAGAGAGGTATACCACGGAAAGAATGATACAGAAAAATAAAGAGGGCTGTCAAGTCAGCCTCAGGCATCCACCGGCAGCCCTGTTTACAGCGAAGGAGGCGTCTGCAGTTACAATTCGCCCATTTTTAAATAATGGGCGAAAATGTTACTGCGACGCCTCCCTTTATTATGGCCTATAGATCAACCGACCATCTGCGTGGTTCAAAGCAGCAGCATGGCCGCATGCAGACTATTCTGACCCCGCTTGCTCTCTGGGGTCCGACCTTCAGGAAAGTCCCCAGAACAGAAGTCTTTCCTCCCAGTCCCAGAGCGCCGACTCCGCTCTGGTTTAAGGCCTCTGTGATTCTCTTCTCATAGGCTGACTGACGGTCATAATTCCCTTCTTCCATGGCCTGGAGCATCAGGGAGCTGGCTTCATAGTGCGATCTTCCGACTCCAACTGCGATGGTGCAGGGTGAACATCCCAGCTGTCCTACCACTTCAGAAGCCCAGGCTATGATCTCCTCGATCACCACATCCATACTGTGTCTGTGAAAGACTCTGTAGGTCCTGGCTCTGATCTCCGGACCGCCGCCCTGCATCAGAACGCAGAGGCGGAGCCTGTCATCATCCTCCGAAAGCCTGATCATGAAGGGGGCGGGGACAACAGCCTCCGAATCCGGGTTCAGACCACCCGACTGGCTGATCCTTTCGGCATCGTCCCCCATGATGGCCATAGGCCTTCCCGGCAGCCGCCGTAATCCCTCTGCGATTCCTTCATAAACAGCCTCCAGCATCTGACCGGACACGACCCTGTTCTTCCCTGCTTCAAGGATGACATGGGGGATCCCGGTATCATCACATAAGGGAGAGGCGTCTCTTTTTGCCACCCGGGCATTCTCCCTGATGGCCTGCATGGCCCACTCTGAAAGGGGGCTGGTCTCCTGACAGACTGCCCTGTCATAGGCTGCCATTTTATCTTCTGAAAATGTAGAGCCCGCTTTGACCAGGGTCTCTGCAATTCTTTCTATCATGGCTTCTTTATCAAACTTCTCCATAGATCGATTCTCCGTTCGCAATGGCTATGACTGCCGGATAGTCTTCCACTTCCAGCTCATAGAGGGCTTCCATGCCAAGTTCAGGGAAGGCCACCGCTTTCCTGCTGATGGTCTTGCTGTTCAGCAGAGCTGTCACAGGAGGAATCACGGCGTAAACTGCATGATTCCTGGCAAGAGCCCTGGCTGTCTCCGCTTTTAAGGCTCCCTTCCCCAGGTGCATCCTGATCCCGCCCTCAGAAAGGACCTCCATGGTACTCTCAATCTCGTACTTGTTGCTTGAAGTCGGTCCCACGCCTGCCCGGCTCACTGCCGTGTGAAAGATCAGGCCTCCTTCCAGGCTGAAAGGAGCAGAATCGATGGACCCGTCCCTGATCATATCTGCAATACGGGGAAGGACTGCGTCCCTTCCGCAGAATATCCTGCCGGATATGAGGATGCGGTCCCCTTTTGCCAAAGACAGAATCTCTTCTTCCCCGGCGGGAAATATAATTCTTTTTTCCATACTAACCCTTTCCCGGCCGCCGGCTCGTGCTCAGACAATCTTCCTGTCCCGAATCTGTTCCAGCGACCCCTGGTCAAACAGGCAGATATTCTCAACCGCCTGACTCATCATCCTGTAAAAAGCTTCATAGGAGACACCTGCAATATGAGGAGACAAAAGAGCCTGCTCATAGGCGCCCAGAGGACTGCCCTGTCCCGGAGGCTCCTGCTCAAAGGTATCAATCCCGCAGGCAGCCAGACGGCCGCTTTCAAGGGCTTCGATCAGGGCTGTTTCCTTCACCAGTTTCCCTCTTGCCGTGTTGATCAGAACTGCCCCTTCTTTCATGGAGGCAAATTCCTTTTCCGCTATCAGATATCCTGATGCAGGATCATAGCCGCAGTGAAGTGAAATGATATCAGAGCCGGACACAAGGTCTTCAAACTCTGCATACCTCACATGCAGACGGTCTTCTTCTTCATGGGGCAGGGGAACCATATCATAATAGCAGATGTCTACCTGAAATCCTGCCAGCATACCGGCAACGGCCCTGCCGATGCTCCCCATTCCCACCAGCCCGATGGTTTTCCCGGCCAGCTCGTGGGTGGTCAGGCCTGTCTGCTGCTTCTTCCAGACCCCTTCTCTCATCTGCCTGTTGACTGCATAGCTCCTCTTTATGGAGGACAGCATCAGCATGACAGTATGCTCTGCCACGCTGACCGCATTGACGCCCCTGTTGACATAGAGGGGAATCCCTTTTTCCTTCAGGCAGGTCAGATCAAGTGTATCCAGCCCCACTCCGGTGCGCTGGATCATCCTGAGCTTTGAGGCTCTCCTGATCACAGTCTCATCAATCTTCAGTCTCCCGCTGGCCAGAAAATAGTCTGCCTCGGGAGCCATCAAAACAAGTTCCTCCTGTCTGGCCTCCTTCAGGACCATCAGATGAAACTTTTCCCCTACAGCCTTTTTGAGGATGTCCAGCGGGACACCCTCATAATGATTCGTTAATAATAATGTTTTTTTCATAATATGCCCTGCAGCCTCATGACAGACTCAAAGCTCTGTCCGGTCAAAGAAAAAGAGCCGTGTAACAGGATTCATCTTTGATCACACCGTAAGCTTTCGCCCGCATGTAGGCCTTTTCGGCCCACAGCCTGTGAGGACCGATCTCATTCATTTTATTGGACTGCTCGCTCTTGATCACACCGCCATCCGCACGCAGGATCTGGACAGCGTCATTATATACTTCCTCGGTCACAGACAGCATGCCGTTCACATAAGGAATATGCGTGGGGTGAATGATCGTCTTGCCGATAAAACCGTTGGCCCGGTCTAAAAGGAGCTCTCTCAGAAGGCCGTCCACGGCATCATTGATCATGGGCTCATGCCGGAAGATCGAGGCATTGATACTTTCAGGCATGTCGGAGAACTTCATTTTCTTATTCACCCTGAAATACTCCCAGACCGGCCCCGATACACAATAGTCATTATCTCTTGCAAAGACGTTGATCACATCCTTCAGGCAGTCTGCAACAGGCAGGATATCATAGATCGTGTAATTGATCCCCCTTCTCACACCAAAGACAGAGGACCAGTCCGTTCCGCCGACACGAACATTCAGAACAAGATGGCGGTATCTGTCAAGGATGCCCTTTACACCCGTCAGCTCTTCTCTTCTGGTCTCTATATAGGCCATCTGACGGCTTTCCAGGATAGGCATGCCATAGACAGGCTCCTGAAACCGGTCATTAAGCTCCTGGAGACAGACAAAGTATTCCTCGCCGTTATCCTTGGTGAACTTTGGGAAATTGAAGGCAGTGATCAGCTTCATGCGGTCTTTGTCCAGCCTGGAAGCGAATTTCCTGAACTGATCAATGTTTCTCACTCTGAAGATAATCAGGGGAACCTCCGAGGACCGGATCTTTCCCTGGTCGATTGCCTGTTTCAGCGCGTCGAGAAGGTTGAGAGAATTCTCCTCTGCCGCAGGCAGGTCCTCCTCACGACATGCATCTTCAAAGCAGAGGACCATGGAGGTAAGCCCCGGATACTTTTTTGTCACAATGGCTTCCAGGAAGTTCTTCGTTCCGGGCATGTACATGGTCGCCCCCAGGCAATACCTTAACAGCTTTAATTCTGTATACTTATCAAATTCTTCTGGCTGATAAACAAACTTTTCCGCCGGCTGATAACTGTGGTGTCTCATATAAATCTATCAATTGTCACGCAGGGAAATGTCCTTTGCATCAAGCACAAGACTCCTGTCCGTGACGTCCTTTCCATTTTCATCGATGACTTTGATGATCTTCAGCGCCTTCTGAAGCTTTTCAAAGCACTCTTTTTTATCCAGCCCCCGGACAAGCAGGGCTGCCACGCGGGCACTGCTGGCTTTCTCCGAGGTGATATGCATACCTTTTGTCTTCTGGTAAAAGAAATCTGATATGATCCCTTCCTCCTTCAGCCTGTCAAGTCCCTCTGTGTGGTCATATACCGACTCTAAAGCCTGGACCTGATAGATCAGGTAGGTGTACTCTTCCCTGACGGGCTCCTGCAGATTCTCGATGCCAAGATAGGAATCGATCGCTGCTTCCAGCATATCAAAGCGGGCATTGGACTCCATCAGGCGGAAGCAGGTACCTCCTCCCAGACGGGGAGAGAACTCTATAACGTTCACCTCGTCGTCAGGACCGATGATAGCCTGGAGAAAAAGAGGCGTTCTGTCCAGATCGAATACCCTGGCAATCCTTGTGGCGATCCGCTCCACCTCTTCTCTGACCTTTTCGGAAATCTCGGCCGGGCTCACGGCACCATAGCACTTGATCACCTTGTCTGAGACAAAGCTGATCCTGTTCTGGGTTGTGACCAGTATGGCCTTACCGTCTCTGACATAGGTATAGGCACTGATCTCCATGCCCGACTTGTACTCTTCTACAATCGCCTCATCACTCCAGCTCCACTCACAGGCACTTTTCACCGCAGAAGTAAGTCCTGAAGGATCTTCAACCCGGGTGACCCCTGCCGCGCCGCAGCCGTCTACCGGCTTGACAATGAGGGGATACTCGAGTGTCAGACCGGAAAGGTCCGACTCCGCGCCTACCTGATAGTATCTGGCTGTAGGAATACCATTCTCAAGCATCATGGTTTTCATGTATTTCTTGTTGGTGACATTCATGGCGATCTGGCTGTCAAAGGGGTGGGGAAGACCAAGTTCTTCAGACACCCTCATGGCAATCAGAATCTGCTGGTCCAGACAGGGTGACATCACCAGGCTGGCTCCAGTGTCCCTGGCAATCTTCAGCACCGCCTCGTAATCCATGGCGCTTTCATTGATGTGCCTGTCAGCGTGGACAGCAGCCGGAGGATTATCAAAATAATCAATCAGGATCGTATAGTATCCACGCCTTTTCAGTTTATCCAAAGTTGTTCCGTGCGGGTAAATACCACCCAGCACTATTGCAACAGGTTTATTGTCTTTATTCATAGTAGCTAAAACCTCTATCTCATTAAGAATCAGAAGTCACAGGGATCCTGTTCTATCGCCAGGCGGCAGGGGACATGACCGCTTCAGGATAATACTGGTCGATCACTCTCTTTACCAGCACGATCTGTTTCGCACGCTTCCTGGCATCTTCCACTGAGGTATCCCAGCTGTGGGTCTTTGCCACTGACCCTCCTGTCTTCAGATAGATGGGGGCAGCAACCCTTATCATCTCCGGCACTTCATAGTGACGGATAAATCCTCCTGAGGACTGGGGATTCTCAGTATGGATATCAATCGGAATATCAATCGCCTGTCTTACAGCGCCCAGCATCTGCAGCTGGATATCTCTCACAGGATTGAAAGAATCTGCCCCGATGCTTTCCAGAAGCTTTGCAGAACAGGGATTGCCGTGGCCTGTATGGGCAGACACCTTAAAATGGCAGGAGGAAGGAATCTCACCGGCCTTGCGCATCTCATTCAGCACCCAGAGGCATCCCTCGTCATAGACCATGAATCCTCTGCATCCAAGTCCTGCAGCCCGTCTGACCTCCTCTATGGCCCTCACGATCTGCTCCTGTCCACGCAGCCGGTATCCCATCCGCTGTCCTTCCGGAGTGTGTACCGAAGCGCTGGTATCCGTGGTAGCCCTGGGACCTATGGCCAGAATCAGCTGGACATGGTATTCGCCGGCCAGTCTGACCATCTCCCGGATCTCATCATCCAGGAGGGTCCATATCCCTTTAGTCTGTGTCACTCTGTGAATAGGTGTGCCGTATTCGTCCAGAGCCTCCAGGAGAGCTTTCATGATACCCGGGCTCTGTATACCGGGAACCTCAAACCTGTACTGGCCTCCATCCTCAAACCGCTTGGGGGAGGAAGGAAGATCATAGGCATCCCCTCCGGGCAAACCGATTGATTCTAAAAACTTTCTTGTTTTATCCATATAAACTTGATGGTCCCTTCTATATTAAATCCAAAAAATGATTGAACTGATTCTCCAGGTCATAGATACAGCTTAAGATCTGCCGGCTGAGATCAGGGTCCTGTCCGGCGGCATCCATCAGGGAAAAATACTTCTCCTCCAGCATCTCCTGTGACATAGGGTTCTCCGGCTCTCCTAACGGGTATTCCACCCTGTCTTCAAAGGTCTCATCCGGAGTCACAACCCGGACTACGGCTACCCGTTTAGCGGGCACAAGCCCGGAGAGGACCGGATCCTCTTTGATCGTGACCTTTCCCGTCAGCTCTTTAACCTGCCGGTCATTCAGACAGTCAGCTTCATACTGCTGGTAGTTGACCTTCCCGTAGATCAGGGCTGCAGCCACACCGTAGGGTATGCTCATCTTTGCGGAACCGGCCCCCTGTATATCGGTATGGTCGTGTCCCTTTACTGCCAGGCCGTAGGTGTCAACCTCCACCCTCCGGATCTGAGCCGGATCGGGCTGCCTGTCTCTTAATATGTTCAGGGCCGCCTCGATCGCCGAGTGGCAATGCCGGCAGGCCGCATAAGGCTTCCTGTAGATCAGCTCAACAGCATAATCCGGCAGAAATCCTTCAAAAAGGAAACTGTCATTGATCTCTGCAGCCATGGATTTAAAAAAGCCTCTGCTGCCTCCCAGTACGTCAGAAGGTCCTGCCAGACCTGTCCTTCCCATATAGGCAGCATTGATGGCAGCAACCACGGCCCTTCCGACATTGTAGGGCTTCAGCTCCGACCCGTCATCTATCACCTGAAGCAGGCCTGCCGCATCCGTGGCCGCGGCAGAGATCACCGTGTTCCAATATGTTCTGGGAAGATCCAGAGCAGCTGCGATGCCCAGTGCGGTACCAATGGTCCCGCATGTTCCCGTTGCGTGAAATCCTTTTAATTTATGTCCAGGCTGGATGGCCGCTGCCAGCCGTACAGTGGCCTCATAGCCTACGATGATTCCCTTTATGAAATGACTGACATCCAGCTTTCTGTCCTGGGCTGTGACAAGAAGAGCACTGATCACCGGAGCACCCAGATGAAGCATGGCATAACGGTGCCCGTCATCAAGCTCAATCAGGTGAGCGTCTATCCCGTTCAGCATGGCCGCCTGCATAAGGGGCGCTCTGGTCCTGTGTCCGATCACGGAGATGGCCCCCTCGCCGGAGCCAAAGCTGTCCAGATACTCTCTTCCCTGTTCACTAAGCAGGCTGGCACCCAGCACGGTGCAGGCCATATAATCGATCAGGCAGTTCTTTACCTGACCAATAACCCGGTCAGGAACCGGCCTGTTAGAAAAGTCCCATATGGAATCAAGAAACTTCTGTGTCACTGTTTTGTTCATTGACTACCCCTCTGACATTATACTGCGGCAAACCGCTGATGGTCATATATATCCTTCCAAGATATTCACCCATGACCCCAAGTATGATCATGATGATGCCGCTCATAAAGAGCACTGTGATCATGGTGCTGGTATATCCTGCCACTCTGGTAGGGTGCACGATCTTTCGGATCAGCAGGTAGAGTATCCCAAGGAAGCCTGCCCCTGAAAAAAGGAAGCCCAGATAGGTAGCGATCCTCAGAGGGAGCATGGAAAAGCTGATGAAAAGATTCAGCCACATACGTATCAGTTTCTTAAAGGTATAACCGGATTTACCCTCGAGACGTTCACGATGTTCGATCTCGACATTGGCAAACTTCGTGGTGACTGTCATAATAAAAGAACCGATTGAAACAAAGGGGCTCTTGTACCTGAGCATGGCATCCACCACCACTCTGCTCCAGGCAGTGAAGGAAGACCGCTTAACCCCTTTGGGCTTGGTTCCCATAAATTCTGACAGGGAATTATGCATATCACTGGTCAGGCGCTTAAAAAAGCCGTGCTTCTTGTGAGGGAAGGCTGCGTACACGACATCATAGCCCTCGTACATCTTATCGACCAGCTTAAATATCCCTTCTGCAGGATGCTGTCCATCATCATCCATGAATACGATGATGTCTCCCCTGGCATACTGCAGGGCCGCCAGCTTGGCTGACGCCTGGCCGTAGTTCCTCGACAGATTCACCCCGGTGATCTTCTCATCCTCTTTGCAGAGGTCCAGTATCGTACCGAAAGTATTGTCCGGTGATCCGTCATTCACCAGGACGAACTGGTAGTCCTCAGGTCTTTTGCTGAACTCCTCTTTCACACCTGCCACAACAACAGGCAGAGTGTTCGCTGATTTATAACATGGTATACATATAGATATTAACATGGGTCTGCTCTTTCTAAAATATAGTTATCCTGAGTATACCATACTCCCCTTATTTTTCAAGTGTCACTTTGGAAGCCATCTGCTCCTGGCAGACCCGGCAGAACTCCTTAAAGACGGCTATCCCCTTGCTGTAGGACCTCTTTCTTCCGTCCTGTCCCTTCCACTTGTCAGGGTGCCACTGGAGTCCGTAGATGGGCAGTGTCCTGTGCTCAAAGGCTTCAATGTTGCCGCTTTTTACATCCCACTGGGTTGCTATAAGGCCCTTCCCCAGCTTCCTGACATTCTGATGATGAGAGTGGATGGTTTTCATGGATCTGCCAAAGCGTTGATACAGCCAGGAATCCTTTTTGATCTTCACCTTCCGCATCACGCCGCCATAATGGCTGTGGGAGGCACCAAGACACTGTTTAAGAGTTCCGCCCAGCGCGACATTGACCAGCTGGCAGCCCCGGCATATGCCAAGGACCGGTTTGCCGGCATCCCTGAACTTTCTGACTGCGTCGATCTGGATCCGGTCATTGATCTTGCTCCCGAACCTGGAATGACTGTTTCTCACCTTATCGTGATAGAACACAGGATTGACGCTTCTTCCCCCCGGGACTACCAGGGCATCAAAGTCATCAACCATGAGGTCCTTCTTTCTGTTGACATATACTTTGGATCTGACCACTTTGACTGAGAAACCGGCTTTCTTTAAATAAGCCTTCACGCGGCCTGCGTCAGGTCCTTTTGAACAGTCCATGATCAAAGCTCTGGGTTTTTCCCCGGCCGCACGGGTCTCCTTCGACCCTCCCAAAAAAGCCAGGCACAGGAGGGCGGGCAGCAAGCTGATTAAGGCAATCTTACTAATCTTCATTATAAATCATTCTCCTTTCAAACATCGCCAAAGGCAGACATCAGCTCCCCTGTATCTCAATTTTGATATGATATAAAATGAACCTGCCATATCCAACTCGAATACGGCAGGTTTAATTAATCGGGAATCATTGATAATGCTTCCGCCAGTACCTACTTTTTTTACTGCCCATATACAGGACCTTTAATTCTTTGGAATGCTTATTATGCTTGTAGGTGCGGTTCGCAGCCTGAACATCAAAGTATCTCTTCTTTCCCTTAATGTAGAGATAGCACCAGTAGTGATCACTGTGTCCTGCAGAGGTAACATGTGTACCGTGAACCATGTGTGCCGTATAGCCCAGATGATTGGCCAGGATACAGAATACTTTATTCTGTCCATAGCAGGTACCCTGCAAAGTGGCAACATTCTTGAATCTGTTCTTGAACTCTCTGCTGCGAGCTACCTTCAGCTTCTTGCCAAGTGCCTTTGTCTGCGCAATCTCCTTCTTGGTCACCTTAATCCGGGTCCTTCCTGTAGACCAGGAATACCTCATGTTGCGGACAAGATACTCATAGACCGCTTTGAGCTTCTGCTCCTGAGTCATCTTATCATTGGTACACCTTTTGATGATCTTCTCAGCAACGGCGTTCGTCTTATCGTTCGTAGTATAGATGATCCTGGCATCGGCATCGTGCCCAAACCCGAAAAAAGCAGCCACACATAACAACAAGGAACATATCATTACAAGAATCTTTCTCTTCATAATCCAACCTCAAATCATTTTCGAATCATAGTCTCTGTTTTTGTCCAGGACATTAATATAACACAATCATGGCAAAATATCAACAAATTATTAAGTCTTTTAAATAATCCATCGATTTCTGTAACATTTTTGCCTTAAAATTGTAAAAAATAAGGCAGGATCCCATATCACGAGTGGAATCCTGCCAATTGAGCGGCCTGTCTGCAGCTAGCCCGATATTTATTTCCATCTAAGAACTTCGCTGATCACCTTCTTATCAGAATCGAAGTTACCATATTTCTTAGAATATCCTTTGGAGAAATCCATAAGGAATCCGATCTTGCCGTATCCTGTCATCTCCACGATCTTTCCGCCATCAAAGAACTTATAGCCTTTGCCGGAATAGGTAAAGGTATGCGTTCTTCCCTTGAAACAGCAGATATCACCTGGTTTCAGGAGGCCGGCATTGACTGCATCTTTAACAGTCTTGCCAATCACAGCTCCCTGGGTGATCCTTGTCATGTAATTGTTGACATTGGTTGGCACGGCCGGATTGCCGGTGAACTTCCCTGCAAAACTTCCGTTCTTGGCCCAGATTGTATGATTGGTGTCATTGGCACCGGTGGTGATCCCCATCTCATAGAAAGCCCAGCATACTCCGGCACGACAATTGATCTTTGCCTTGGACTTCTTGGCTACCAGAGCCTGAGCATCCGCAAAGGTCTCTGTCGGTGAAGACTCACTTCTGCCGAAATACTTCGGATTAGCCTTGATATAATCGCTGTACTTGCTCAGGCAGGCCAGGAATACATTGACCGGCCGGTTCTCTACGACAATCGTCACAGGGAAAGATACCCCATCCGCAGCGATCGTGATGACAGCTGATCCTTTCTTGAGTGCCTGGATCGTACCATTCTCATTGACAGTGGCTACAGAATTATTGGAGCTTGAAAATGTAGGCGCAGTCTGGAAGTTCCTGGTATAGATATATGCCAAAGAGGCAGATCCTGCAGGAGCACCGGAGATCGTCGAAGGTGCCATGAGTTTCGTGGTAGACAGGCTGACTGATGGAACAAATACCTTGCACTTGAAGTACTTTCCACGTGCCCTGGCTGTGATAGTTGCTATTCCAGGACCGACAGCCTTCACCCTGCCCTTGCTGACTTTGGCCACAGCCTTATCAGATGACTTCCATTTAATCTTGCTCCCGCCGTTTATGACTTTCAGCTGCCTGTATCCGCCCTTCTTAACGGACACAGACGTATTGTTCAGGCTCATCACATACACTTTACAGATGTACTTTTTACCTTTATACTTTGCATAAACCGTTGTTTTTCCCGGTTTCACCGCCATAACAACAGAATTATTGGTCACTGAAGCGACAGCAGGATTCTTAGACCGCCATGTTACCGGTTTGACAGCCCCTTTAATCTTAAAACTCCTGACCTGCCCCGGTACAAAATAAAGCTTCGTCTTTCTTTTGATCGTAGCCTTCTTGACTGTCGCTGATTTTGCATTGACACATCCAGGAATAACCATCATGCAGACTGCAAAGGCAAATAACAGCCGCAGTACCCTATTCTTCATTCTGACCCCCGTTCCTTAAACAATCCAAAATCCTGCTGAGACCTGCAGTAAACTGAAAATCTCAACAGGATCTTTTTATTCTAAACTATTAATCGCTGCTCTGACCCCGGCTTAGTAAACCTTAACTGTGGTACCAAGAGGCATCTTGTGGATAAACTTGGCAATATCATCAGGTACACGGATGCAGGCATTGGAGATCGGCTTGCCGATTCTCGGATCCTTGATCTTTCCGTTATTGTACTTGGGACGGGCATGGAAGGATGCTTTCTTGTAGAAATGAGTTACATACATGGTCTTCCAGCCGCTGTGCTGCCACTTGGACTCTCTGAATGTGAGCTTATGTGTTCCACGCGGTGTACGGTCATTCCAGCTTCCTGATGCACAGTCACAGGTCTTTAACATCTTCCAGTGTCCCTTGGACCCTGTGTAGATTGTTACCTGCTGTGTATAAAGGCTTGCCCAGATCAGATACTTGGTCTTGCTGGAAAGTCCTTTGTAGTTAACAAAAGCTTCTTTGACTTCATCAGTGTAGTTCTTCTTGGTGTATTTGCACTTCTTGTTTGGAAGATATGCGATCGTCCTTACCTTCTGTGCCAGCATCTCCTGCCTGTGCTCTTTCAGGTAGACGTTCGGATTGACTGTCATCTCCTTGGAAGCCTTGCCTCTGCTGGTTCCCTTCAATGCATATACGATAAAGGTATATGTCTTATTATAATCGATGGGATCGTGGAAAGCATACTTCGTTTTCCTTACAGTCTTCAGGGACGTAAACTCGGTCTCTCCCTCGCCCTTATACATAACTTCGTAGCTGTCTGCCCCTTTGCTGGGACTCCATTCGATACCGAGAGTCGAGCCGGAAGCGCTGACAATATACTTAAGTCCTGTCACAGCCAGTGCCTGCTCACTGATCTTTACAGTCTTTGCGGCTGAAAACTTAGACTTACCTGAGCCGTTCATCGCTCTGACTTTGAAAGAATACTTCTTGCCGTTCCGTAACTTCTTAACGGTAATGCTTGTAAACTTTGTCTTCTTCAGCAGGGAGAAGCTGGAAGATCCCGGTTTCTTCATGTAGACCTGATAAGCTGTTGCGTTCGCAGCCTTGTTCCAGGAAACAATGGCCAGACCCCTGCCGGGCTCAACGTTGATCGCGGTGACTCTCGCAGGCTTTCCTGCGGCAAATGCTTCTCCTCCGAGCATCCCCACCATGAGGCAGGTAACCAGGCAGAAGAGAACAAGTTTCTTGAGTGAAAGTTTTTTCATAGAGTTCCTCCTTGTCTTTTCTCTTACTTCCAATTCTTTAAAGGATATCTCGTATTATACAAATATTTTGTGAATGCGTCAAGCTACTATGAGATTCTGTAAGGATTTTAATCTCTGCTTAATACCTATTTAATCCACTCTTAATATACGCTTAACACAAGCGGAAAAGCACCTTATGGGTAACGCGTTCAGACAGCCCGGGGCCTGCTTTCCCTGTACAGTCTGGTAAAGAGTATGATGCCAAGCAGGATTGTCAGCACGGACATAATGATCGTATAGATGCCTGCAGCGCCCATCATGCCATAGCTTCTGACGAATGGACCTGACAGGAAGAAGGCGGCGCCAGCGGCCACGCCATAACATACGATCAGGGTCTTGTGGAGCCTGATGATGGTGATGACTGTATTGAAAAAGACCGAGTAGGCCAGGAGTCCGCCTCCCAGCATGACCACGCACAGTTCCTTTTTATAATCTGTAAGATCGACGCCGAAAAGAAGCGACAGGACAGGGATCCCTATGGTGGCTGCCACCGTCAGTCCAAGAGCTGCCAGCCCTGCGATCACCAGCATCTGCCTCCTGATCAGCCTGTTCAGCTTCCTGATATTGCCGCTGGTCCATACCTCGGCGTAGGTTGTCAGTATCGGATTAAAGATAAAATGTGCCACAAGCTGCACCACGAAGGCAGGCATTAAGATCAGATTGTATCTGGCCTGGACCTCCTCTGTAAGATACCTGTCAATAGCGTATTTGGGCGCATTGCTCAGGTACATATTGAGGAAGAGGCTCAGAAACAGCGGAAAACCTTCCACCAGCAGCCTCTTGAACTTGTCGAAGCCGAAATCCGGGCGGAGCACACAGTAGTCTACTGCCGCATTCATGGATGTCAGCATAAAGACCACAAAGGACGCCAGGGCGCAGGCGACGGTCGAGACCACAAGATTC
>CADBNQ010000224.1 GCA_902796045.1 uncultured Lachnospiraceae bacterium
ACAAATCCAAACAAAAAACCCTTGCAAAGAGAAAATAAAGATCAACCTAACCTATTGCACATGGGTTGTGAATCATATAATATGATAATAGTCAGTCTTACAGTAAGAATTTTAAGACTGAACCCGATAAAAAACCTTCGATCATGAATATAAAAGCCGGGAGATGGATTATGGAAGAAAAAGTACTGGATCTGCTGTCAGAGATGTTTCCTGAGATTGACTTTACTTCTTCAGAAGAATTAGTGGATGATGGCATCCTGGATTCCCTGACCATTACAGGAATCATCATGGCATTATCCATGGAGTTCGGGATCACAATCCCCTATGAAGAGATCGTGGAGGAGAACTTCAACTCCACCAGGAGTCTTGCAGCAATGGTGGAACGTCTGCAAAACCAGTGATATTTTCACGGGAGTTGCCAGGATGCAAAAAGGGATGAGTTTTAAGGAGCCATTATGTCACGGTTTTTAACGGAATATGTATTGACACTTGCCCAGAGCCAGCCGGAGAAACCGGCTTTATTGTTTAAGAAGGAAGTTCTGTCATATAGAGAACTTGCAGATCGCCTTGTAAAATGTGGGGCTATTCTTTCCGGATTAGGCATCCGCAGAGGCGACCGGGTTCTCTTTACCGCGCTCTCGAAGCTGGAGACTGTTGTCATCTATCTGGGGATCCAGTTCATAGGTGCTGTCGCAGTTTGCGTGGATAAGAAGGCTGCTCAGGAGACAGGGTGGCAGATCTATTCAGATACGGAGGCTTCTCTGTATATAACGGATAAGCCTTGTGGAGAATATGCCGGCCGGATGCGGCTTTACTCCCTTCGGAAACTGTACCATGCCTGTGGAGAAGTCTGCGCAGACTCTGTCAGTCTCCCATCATATGTACGTCCGGACGGAGAAGATATCGCGGAGATGATCTTCACGACGGGGACAACCGGGAAACCAAAGGGAGTAATGCTCAGCTACCGCGCTGTGTATCAGATCTCGAAAAACACGATTGACGGGATCGGAATTCTCACGGAGGACAGGATTCTTATTCCACTCCCATTGAATCACTCGCTGGCGCTGCGGGAACTGAGGGGCGCTCTGTGGCAGGGGGCAGCTGTCGTTCTGCAGAATGGATTTACCTTTGCCATGGAGATGGAGAAAAATATCACTGAACTTAAGTGCACCGGTATGGTAATCGTACCGGCATCCCTTGAACTGACGAGGAGCCAGATGCAGGACAGGTTTAGCCGGATCGTCGGAAAGCTTCGGTATATAGAAGTTGGAGCAGGGAGCCTGACAGTACAGCAGAGGAAGGAGTTTAGTGCACTTCTTCCTGACACAAAGCTGATCAATACCTGGGGAAGCTCCGAGACAGGCGGTGCGCTATTTACAAATGTAAACGAAGTGGTGAAGAACCCTGTTCAGATTGCTGCAATCGGGAAACCGCTTTCCGGTGTTGCCGTCAGCATGCTGGATGCGGACGGTCAGGAGATGCTGCATACGGATCATGATCATCCCGGCAGGCTGGCCCTGAAGGGAGATATGGTCATGTCCGGCTACTGGAACCGGGAGTTGGAGACAAAGAAAGCCCTACGGGACGGCTGGCTTGTGACCAACGATATAACCTACACTGACGAAGATGGTTATGTATATATGCTCGGCAGAGCAGATGACATCATCAATGTCGGGGGAGAGAAGGTCTCACCAATGGAAGTGGAAAACCTTGCGGGGGAATTTCCGGCCATCCGGGAGTGTGCATGTATTGGTGTACCGGATCCGGAGGAGACGCTGGGACAGGTGCCGGTGCTTTTCATCGTGAAGAGAACCGGATTCTCTCTGAACGAATTGAAGAAATATCTCTCTGCCCGGATGGAGCGGTTCAAGATCCCGCAGGACTATGTCACAGTTCCAAAGCTTCCGCGAAACAGCATGAAGAAGCCTGATCGGAAGGCCATGCGTTCGCTGTGGGAACAGCAGGTATCATCTGATAAGAAACCGGATCATACAGAATCAGACATAGACAGGACAAGACCAAGCGACGCAGATCTGGCCTTGAATGTGATTCTTTCCAGGCGCAGCATCCGGCGTTTTACAGATCAGGCGGTGCCGGAAGCCCTTCTTGAGAGGATCCTGGAGGCAGGACTTCACGCGCCAAGCGGCCACAACCTGCAGACCTGGCAGTTTACTGTAGTAAAACAGCCGAAGCAGATCCAGAGGCTGAAGGCAGCAGCGAAATCGAGTGCGGCAGCACAGAATGTTGGCTGCTATGGATTTGAGAATCCGGCCTGCCTGATTTTGGTGTCAAATGATAACAGGAATCCTAACAGCTGTCAGGATGCT
>CADBNQ010000225.1 GCA_902796045.1 uncultured Lachnospiraceae bacterium
TGGCCTTCTTCTCAGGGATAGGGGCTGCCTCCAAGAAGGGAATCCTTTTCAAAGGCGGTATTGTCATTGAAGGCTTAAAAGGGATAAAGGCTGTTGTCATGGACAAAACAGGAACCATCACCAAGGGCAACTTTGTTGTGCAAAGAGCAGATCCGGCATCTGATGCCATCTCTGAAGATCAGCTTCTTGCCATCGCCGCCAGCTGCGAGCTTTCCTCCACTCATCCAATCGGAAGCAGTATTGTAGATGCTGCCAGAGAAAAAGGGCTTGATATCGAGCGGCCGGAGAAAGTTGAGGAGATAGCCGGTCAGGGTATCAGGGCCCAGATCAGTCAGGGAACTGCTCTGTGCGGTAACAGAAAGCTGATGGATGCCGCCGGAATTGACCTGTCAGACTACAGAAAGACTGATTTTGGTACAGAAGTTCTTGTTGCATTGAACGGATCTTTTGCCGGTCATGTGGTCATATCCGATACAATCAAAGAAGATGCGGCACCAGCCATCAGTAAAGTAAAAGACCTGGGAATCAGGACTGTCATGCTTACAGGTGATGCGCAGGACAGCGCAGAAGCTGTTGCCGGGGAAACCGGTATAGATGAAGTACATGCGAAGCTGCTGCCTCAGGATAAGCTCTCTGAACTGCGGGCCATCCGTGAGAAGAACGGTGCTGTCATGTTTGTCGGGGACGGTATCAACGATGCCCCTGTGCTGGCAGGAGCTGATGTAGGTGCAGCCATGGGCAGCGGTGCAGACGCAGCCATCGAAGCTGCTGATGTTGTGTTTATGAACTCTGAGATGAACGCCATCCCGGAGGCTCTTTCTATCGCCAGGATGACCAATACCATTTCCTGGCAGAATGTTTACTTTGCCCTGGCCATCAAGATCCTTGTGATGATTCTTGGCCTGTTCGGTTTCGCCAACATGTGGCTGGCTGTCTTTGCGGATACAGGCGTGTCTGTCCTGTGCTTGCTGAACTCTATCAGGATATTGAGAAGGTAATATTTGCCTGCATGCTGTCGCATAAAACAGCTCCAGGACCCCCAGGATTCTTGCTTACCTGCAAGGGTCCTGGTTTTTTTTACAGAAATGGAAAGTACTGAACAGGTGCGCATCCGCCCGCAGGATCTTCAATCCTTGACATCCTGCCCTGTCTCTTTTAAAATATACCCACATCCATTGCTTACAGCTTCATCATATATGGGTCATATTTCTCTGTACAGATGACTGTGCAGTGATACGAGAGGGAGATAGATTATTGAAGTATATAAGAAGAGCAGAAGAAAGCGATATACCACGGATCCTGGAGCTGCTGGTCCAGGTGGATATGGTCCATCACAATGGACGCCCCGATCTATTTAAAGGGCCGGCGACAAAGTACAATGCCCAGGAGCTTAGGAAGATCTTTGCAGATCAGACCACACCGGTTTTTGTATGCACAAACGATGAGGGCATGATCATGGGGCACGCCTTCTGCATCCACCAGCAGATTCCTGATCATCCGGTTATGTCAGATGTAAAGACACTTTATATCGATGATATCTGTGTGGATGAAGCCTTCCGGGGCCATGGGGTGGGCAGATCCCTGTACCGACATATAATGGATTATGCGAGACTGCATGAGATCTATAACATTACCTTGAATGTATGGGCGTGCAATCAGGATGCCCTGAGCTTCTATGAGGCGATGGGCTTTAAACTGCAGAAGATGGGGATGGAGATCGTTTTAGGGAGCGAATCCTGAGCCATATGAAATAGGGGGGAGAAAGATGTTTCACACATTAGATGAAGTGATACAGTATTGTAAAGATGAGGGGATCCGGATGGTCGACTTTAAGCTGACTGATATCGACGGGCGGTGGAGACATCTGACCATACCGGCAGAAAGACTGACCCGGGCAACCATGGAGGACGGCATTGGCTTTGATGGATCCAACTATGGTTATGCCTCAGTAGAAAACAGTGATATGGTTTTTGTGCCGGTCCTGGAGTCGGCAGTCTATGACCCCTACGCACAAGTGCCCACCCTGTCCATGATCGGAGATGTGCTGGTGATCGACCACCCGGAAAACAGGCCCTTTGACCAGTATCCCCGGAACGTGGCCCTTCGTGCCATAGAGTACATGAAGGAGCTTGGTGTTGCCGACAGGATGCTGATTGGTCCGGAATATGAGTTTTATATTTTTGACAATGTCAATTATGAGGTCCTGCCCCAGAAGTCGGGCTACATCATCAAAACCCGGCAGGCCGGCTGGGCATCGGTTTCAGAGAACAACAATAAAGGCTACCAGCTGGAAGACGGAAAAGGCTACCACGCCAGCCTCCCCATGGACATCAACAATGACCTGCGCAGCAGGATCTGCCTGACCATGAAGGACTGGGGCCTGGATGTGAAATATCACCATCATGAGGTCGGCGGATGCGGACAGATGGAAATCGAAGTGGAGCTGGGCGATATGGTCACCATGGCCGACCATACCATGAACGCCAAATATATCATCAAAAATGAGGCAGTCAGGGAAGGAAAGACAGCCACCTTTATGCCAAAGCCCATGGCAGGAGTGGCAGGGAACGGCATGCATGTCCATATGCTGCTTCTGAAAGATGATCAGCCGGTCTTCTATGACCCGGAAGGATATGGTCAGCTGAGCGATACAGCTATGTACTTTATCGGAGGCCTGCTGAAGCATGCCAGATCTCTCTGTGCACTGACCAATCCTTCCACCAACTCCTACAAGAGACTTGTTCCTGGTTTTGAAGCTCCGGTAGTGATCGGCTATGCCATGGCCAACCGGAGTGCGGTAGTGCGCATTCCATCCTATGCCAAGACCCCTGCCAGCAAGCGTTTTGAGCTTCGCAACCCAGATGCTGCCTGCAATCCTTATTATGCCCTGTCAGCCATTCTGATGGCCGGACTGGACGGGATCACCCGAAAGATCGATCCCCGCAAAGAAGGATGGGGACCCTATGATTATAATCTCTATGATCTTTCTGAAGAGGAGCAGTCCAGACTGACATCGCTGCCGGAAAGCCTGACAGAGGCATTGAATGCTCTGGAGGAAGACTATGAATACCTCACTGCCGGCGGTGTCTTCCCTAAAAAAGTACTGGACCTGCATATAGCCCGAAAGAGAAAAGAGGTCCAGGAGGTTTTGAGAATTCCCCATCCCGAGGAGTTCGCCCTGTATTACGACCTCTAACAGTCGGGCCTTGCATGGCCTTGCATGGCTTTTCATTTTCCTTGTTGCCCTGATCAGGGAAAAAAGGTATACTATAAATACAAACAATAACAGCAGAGAGGAGAGAAATATGATGAAGTACAAAAAAATCATGACATGGACTATTGTGCTGATGCTCCTGGCAGGAGTCTTCTTTGGCTTCGCTAAACAGGATGCTTCTGCAGCAGTATATGCCGCCCCGAATCTTTCTGTCACAAAGATCAGTAAAAACAAGGTCGGCATGAGATGGAGTGCTGTGGCCAATGCAGCTGGATATAAGATCTTTAAGGGCAATAAGCTGATCAAAACGGTTGGTCCTGCCCAGACAACCCTCCTTTACAAGAATAAAGGTGCAGGATCCGCCAAGTACAAGGTTGCCGCGCTCATTCAGACAGCCGGCATGGCTAACCCTGTACAGGGACCTTTCTCCAAAGCCCAGAAGGGCAAGAAGAATGAAAGGCATTATGTCCATTCCATCAAAGTTAACACTGTCACCTATGGTTATGCCCCCTTCAGAGTCAAGAAGATCAGCCTGTCGGGCAATACCTACACCATCACAGGACACTGCGTGAACAACCGTCTGTTTAAGATGAAGAAGTACAAGGTCCTTGACCTGACTGTCTACTGCGACGGCAAAGTGACAGCACATAAGAAGTTTAAGAATCTTACAGTAAACTGCAAGGCTTACGGGGCCAAAAAGATCACTGTGAAGATCAAGGGAAAAGGCGGCGTAGATTTCCGCAATGCACAGGGAAAAACCCTCCACTGGGCAGTGCAGCCCTACTGGGAATTCGTCGGAAATAAATCCGTTAAATAATCTTTGTTGTGAAAACCATAGAGTTTTCTTATTAATGACTATCAGGAGAGAAGCAGACTATGATATACAAAAATGTACTGGAAGCCATGGGGAACACCCCTGTTATCGAATTATCTCATATCACTGAGCCCGACAGTGCCAGAGTGCTGGTAAAATATGAAGGCCTGAACGTTGGAGGTTCTGTCAAGACCAGAACTGCTTACAACATGATCAGGCGGGCTGAGGAGCAGGGGCTGATTAAGGATGATACCATCATCGTAGAGCCTACCAGCGGCAACCAGGGGATTGGACTGGCCCTGATCGGGGCAGTCAAGGGATACCGGACTATTATCATCATGCCGGATTCTGTCAGTGAGGAGAGAAGAAAGCTTGTCCGCCATTATGGAGCTGAAGTGATCCTGGTCCACGATTCCGGAGATATCGGCAAATGCATGGATGACTGCCTGCAGAAGGCACTCCGCATGGCAAGAAAGAATCCCAAGGTCTTTGTCCCCCAGCAGTTTGAGAATCCGGCCAATCCGGAGATCCAGCGCACACAGACAGCTGAAGAGATCCTTGCCCAGGTGGATGGCCCTATAGACGGCTTTTGTTCCGGTGTGGGTACCGGAGGAACCATAACAGGGATAGGAGAGAAGCTGAAGGAGAAGAATCCTGATATAGAGATCTGGGTAGCGGAGCCGGAGAATGCGGCCATACTGGCCGGAGGGAACGTTGGCACCCATCTGCAGATGGGCATCGGTGACGGCCTGATTCCGCCTATTCTTAACCAGGACATCTATGATCACATCTATATCGTGTCAGACGGGGAGGCGATTGAGACAGCCAAGGATCTTGCCAGACAGGAGGGACTGATGTGCGGCATCTCCAGCGGAACCAATGTAGCCTGCGCCCTTGCCCTTGCAAAGAAGCTGGGCCCCGGAAAAACTGTTGTGACCATTCTTCCTGATACTGCTGAAAGATATTTCAGCACACCGCTTTTTGAAGACTGACTATTGATAACAGGAAATCGTGATATCCTATAAAGCAAAAGAGTCTTACTTCCCAGTATTGTCCGGGAAGTAAGACTTTTTTTGTTAAGCACAGTATCTTGTTTTACTAAGTTCTTTCTGGTCAGTCTTTAAAGGGAATGACCGCTCCTTCGTATTTCTCATTGATAAAGTTGGTAATCTCATCGGACTTCAGCACATCAACCAGTGCTTTTATCTTTTCAGAGTTCTCATTCCCCTCCTTTACAGCAATGATATTCACGTAAGTCTCTGCAGCAAGAGAATCCTGCGCCTCGTAGATCAGGGCATCTTTGGATACTGTCAGGCCTTCCTGAAGGGCATAATTTCCATTCAGAACACCATATTCTACGCTCTTAAGCTGCTTCTTGATGGCGGCTGCCTCGAACTCTTCAATATTGAGATTGTTGGGGTTCTCTTCAATATCAAGCTTTGTGGCAGTAAAACCTGCATCGTCTTTCAGCTTGATGATGCCGTTATCCTCCAGAAGATGAAGGGCACGGGCTTCGTTTGTAGTGTCATTATCTACAGCGATGGTGTCTCCTTCGGCCAGCTCGTCAAGAGATTTCTTGGTGCCGGGATAGAGTCCCATGGGCTCATAGTGGATGTTTCCTGCATTGACCAGGTGTGTGCCGTTCTCCTTATTGAAAGTCTCCATGTAGGGGGTGTGCTGGAAATAGTTGGCATCAAAATCGCCGGATTCAACCTGCATGTTGGGCTGTACATAATCATCGAAAACAGTGATCTTCAGTTCATATCCCTGGTCAGCAAGGATTTTCTTCGCTTCCTCAAGGATCTCCGCATGCGGTGTAGCACTTGCGGCAACAGTGATGGTTTTGCTGTCCCCGGCATCCTCTGCGGTTGATCCTTCAGGAGTGGTGCCTGAAGATGAGCCGCCGCAGCCTGCTATGAGCGCGGCAGTCATGGTGAGTGCCAGAAAGCCTGTCAATAGTTTCTTTTTCATGTGCGTTTCTCCTTTTCTTATATTCTTAAATTAAAGCCGGCAGTGCCGGCCCTGAGCTCTGTCTGATCCGGTTTTTACTTTCTGTGGTCAAGCCTGGAGGCGATGGCCATGCCTATATTCTGTATCAGCTGGAAGATTACAATGATCAGAATCACGGTGATGACCATGACCTGGGTGTTCCACCGGTAATAACCGTACTGGACGGCGATGGAGCCAAGCCCTCCGCCTCCTACCGTCCCTGCCATGGCTGTATATCCCAGGATGGTTCCGGTAGTGATCGTCGCATTGACAATCAGAGATGTCTTAGCCTCTACCAGAAGTACCCTGAAGATGATATCAAAGTTGCTGGCACCCATGGACCTGGCCGCCTCGATCACACCGGGATCCACTTCTTTCAGAGAAGATTCCACCATCCTGCCGATAAAGGGTGCGGCACAGACAAAGAGGGGGAAGACCATGGCCGCTGTACCGTAGCTCTTTCCAACAACAATGGTCGTGAGAGGAATCAGCAATATTAGGAGGATAATAAACGGGATACTCCTTAAGATATTGCAGATAAAGTCCAGGATCTTATAGATAAAAGGATTAGGGCTGATCCCGTCCTTGTCCGTCACAGTCAGGATGATACCGATGGGAAGCCCAAGAACGTAGCCCAGAAAAGTCGAGCCCAAGGTCATGATCAGAGTCTCTATGATACCCTGGCCCAGCAGCTGTATATATGCTGAATTATCCATCTGATTCTGCCTCCTCATACTTCAGCAGGGTCTTTGCCGCCCTGGTCCTGGGATTGAGAAATACCTCGTCAACCTCTCCGTGTTCCACCAGATGACCATGCTCCAGAATGGCCACTTTATTGCAGATTTCTCTGACAACAGCCATCTGGTGAGTGATGATCACTATGGTGATCCCCAACTCCTGATTGATCCGCCTGAGCAGGCCCAGAATAGAAGAAGTAGTCTGGGGGTCCAGCGCGCTGGTCGCCTCGTCACATAAAAGAATCTCGGGTTCCGATGCCAGTGCCCTGGCTATAGCCACCCGCTGTTTCTGTCCGCCGGACAGCTGGGCCGGGTAGGCCTTCTCCTTGTCAGTCAGATCAACTGTCTTAAGGAGTTCTCTGGCTTTCTTTCTGGCTTCTTTCTTACTGACCCCTTTGATAATAAGAGGGAAACAGATGTTGTCGATCACATTCTTCTGCATCAGAAGATTAAAATGCTGGAAGATCATGGAGATCTTGCTCCGCTCATTACGGAGTTCGGACTCAGAAAGTGCGCCAAGTTCCTTATCCCCGATATAAACATGTCCTTCGGTGGGTACCTCAAGATAATTAAGACAGCGGACCAGTGTGCTCTTCCCTGCGCCGGACATACCGATAACACCGTAGATATCTCCGGAATCGATCTTCAGGCAGATATCGTGCAGGGCATGCACCTCAGTCTCACTGTCAGTAAAAGTCTTAGATACATGATCGATGATGATATTGCTCATTGTTTTAACCTGCTAATCCTGTAGCTTTACCTTTATTTTTTCAGACAGAAATTATTGTATCATAATATAGAATTAAGTCAATAGACAAGAGTCTGGTTGGCTCTTCAGATCATTTTTACCTTGCAGTGTTATTCTATCCCTGATATAATACAGGCGATTTCCGGCATGCATTGTTCGCAGAATATCATGCGCAGAAGATAAAAGCAGGTGCCAGGTTTTTCCGGCACGTCAGTTGACAGTAAGGAGAATTAGGATAATGCAAGTATTCTATGACATCATTGCCCTTCTCGGAGGGCTGGCCATGTTTCTCTACGGGATGCGTATCATGGGAGATGGCCTGAAACGCTCTTCAGGCGGCGCCATGAAAGCTGCCATGCAGAAGGTAACCAATAAACCGGCCATCGGCTTTCTCTTTGGGATGCTGGTTACCTGTATGATCCAGAGCTCTACTGCGACCATTGTACTGACCGTCGGCCTTGTGGGTGCCGGACTTTTGACTTTCAGGCAGTCAGTAGGTATCGTCCTTGGGGCTAACGTCGGTACAGCTATTACGGCCCAGATTATCCGCCTGATGGATGTCAGCGCCGGGTCTGCCAGCCTGCTGTATTTCTTTAAAGCAGATAATCTGGCACCGCTTTCTCTGGTGATCGGCATGGTCTTTATCATGTTTGTGAAAAAGGATGTTTTTCAGAATGCGGGAAATATCCTCATCGGTTTTGGTGTCCTTTTTATGGGACTGATCTTTATGAGTGCAGCAGTGAGCGAGATGGGAGAAGGACTGAGCAGCCTCCTGACCAGATTTGAGGACAATTACCTGCTGGGCTTTCTGTCAGGAGTTGTCGTCACCGGTGTCATCCAGAGCTCATCGGCTGTGGTAGGTATCCTCCAGTCTATGGCAAGTTCTGTTGGTCTAAAGTTCTGCGGTGTTTTTGCCGTCATCATCGGCGTCAACATCGGTGACTGCCTCACTACTTTTATCGTAAGCCGGATCGGTGCCAGCCCTGACCAGATACGTACTGCTCTGGTCCATGTCATCTATAATGTTCTGGCAGCCATCCTGGTGTCCATGTCTGTTTTTATCGGAAGACAGACCGGCCTGATCAGTGACAGCCTGTGGAATATGACATTGGATTCCGGCGGTGTGGCCAACCTGCACGGTATTTTCCGTCTGGTTCCCGCTGTTTTGTTTCTTCCCTTATCGGGTTTCATGGCCGCCATGGCCGAGAAGATTGTCCCTGACAAGGCACCTGTGGACGATGAAGACGCTGTCTATGAGCAGAACCTCAGAGAGCTGGACAGCCGTCTGATCTCCAACCCGGCCTTTGCTCTTGACCAGGTTTCTGTCCTGATCAGGCACATGGCAGAAGTAGCCATCGACAATGTTGATTCTTCCTTCAGCCAGGTCACTGAATACAACCCTGCAAGGAAAGAAAGGATCTATCAGAGAGAGGACCTGCTGGACCGTATGGCAGACGCTGCCAACCAGTATCTGATCGACCTGTCCCCCTATATTACTCTGGAGTCGCAGAACATGAGCCAGAGTTTTCTCATCAAAGCCCTGAACAGCTTTGAAAGAATCGGAGATTATGCTGTAAATATCGATGATGAGACTTCTGACGTTCAATCTAAGAATAAAGACTTTTCAGGGATCGCCATGCATGAACTTAATGTGCTGACCAGCGCCATCCGTGAAATCCTGGATCTGACTTACAATGCTTTCATCAACAATGACATCAATCTGGCCAGACAGGTAGAGCCAATGGAAGAAGTGATCGATGCTCTGGTGGATTCTGCAAAGAACAGGCATGTGACCAGGATGACAGATCATACCTGTGATATCTACAGCGGCATCCACTTCGAGAACATCCTGTCCAACATGGAGAGGGTTTCAGACCAGTGCTCCAGCCTGGCTGTATCCATTCTGGCTCTGAATGATCCGGGCATCCTTGGCAGGGAGCATGAATACCTGCATGCCCTTCATCATTCGGATAATCCTAGATACCTGGAAGCCTTTGATAAGAAATACAAAGAGTACTTTACACTGTTTGACCAGACAGAATCCCAGGAGGATGAATAATCATGAAAACACTTTATTTTGACTGTTCCAGCGGAATCAGCGGCAATATGGTCCTGGGCGCCCTCACAGAGCTGACCGGAGACCGGGAGTATCTGGTCAGGGAGCTGGAGAAGCTTCATATAGATGGCTATCGTATCGAGTACTCCAGCCGGGAGAAAAACGGCATCATGGGAACCCATGTGGATGTGATCCTGGATGATCAGGAAGAACAAACTCATCATCATGACCATGAACATCATCATGACCATGAACACCATCATGACCACGAACATCATAATGACCATGGGCACCATCACGATCATGAACACCATCATGATCACGGGCATGAACATGGACATGGGCATGGTCCCCACCGCAATCTCGATGATATCAATGCCATCATCGACAGAAGCGACCTGAATGAGGAGACGAAAGCTCTGGCTAAGAGGATCTTTCTGAGAGTGGCTGAGGCTGAAAGCAAGGTCCATGGAAAGCCTCTTTCCCAGGTGCATTTTCATGAAGTGGGCGCAACTGATTCCATCGTGGATATTGTGGGAACGGCCATTCTCATAGACCGGATCCGGCCTGACCAGATATTGTCAGGGGTTGTCAATGAAGGACATGGCTTTATTCATTGCGCTCATGGGACCATGGCAGTCCCTGTCCCTGCTACCAGCGAGATCTTTGCTAAGGCTAAAGTAAGATTCCGGCAGATTGACATCGATACCGAGCTGGTGACACCCACCGGTGCCGCGATCATAGCAGAGCTCGCCGGGGATTACATCCCCATGCCTGCCATGCAGGTATCAAAAGTCGGCTGGGGAGCCGGGTCCAAATCACTGTCCATCCCCAATCTGCTGAAGGTTACACTCGGCGAGACTTCTGAGCAGGAGGATACTGCAGCCTCTCGCAATGGTCAGGGAGACAGGAGCATCGTCGTGATGGAGACCAATATTGATGACACAAGCGGGGAAATCCTTGGTCATACCATGGATCAGCTGCTGAAAAAGGGGGCGCTGGATGTCTTCTATACCCCTGTCTACATGAAAAAGAACAGGCCGGCCTACCGTCTGACTGTCACCTGCCGTAAAGAAGATATGGATCTTCTTCAGTCATGTATCTTCAGAGAGACAACAACCATTGGAATCCGCTATCGCTATGAAGACCGGGTCTGCCTTGACCGGGAGCAGATCTTCATAGATACCCCTTATGGAACTATTGAAGCCAAGAAGGTGATCTTTAACGGGGAGGCTTTCATCTATCCGGAATATGAGAGTTTGAAGAAAACAGCAGAGCAAAAGGGGGTTCCTCTTAAGGACCTGTACCGGATGGCAGGAACAGGAAGGATAAAAAACGATGGAAATCCATGAGATACTGCAGAAGCTGAAAGAGGGCGGACTCACACTGCAGCAGGCAGAAGAGGAGATAAAAAAGAATCAGTACGAAGATCTTGGATATGCGAAGATAGACCACAACAGGAAGGAGCGCTCCGGCAATGCAGAGGTTGTTTTCTGTCAGGGAAAGCCTGATGAGTATCTGCTTGAGATCTATCAGCGCATACTGGCTAATAACGGGGAAGTCCTGGGGACAAGAGCGTCAGAAAAGCAGTACGAACTTCTAAAAGAGGTTATCCCGGAAGTATCCTACCACGAGATCTCCCGGATCCTGAAAGTGGAGAAGGAGAAGGAGAGGGTGGGCAACATTGCTGTCTGCACCGGCGGTACTGCAGATATTCCTGTCGCTGAGGAGGCTGCTCAGACTGCTGAGTTCTTCGGCTCTGCAGTGGAGAGGATCTATGATGTCGGCGTAGCAGGCATCCACCGTCTCTTTGCCCACCGCGCACAGATCGAAAAGGCCCGGGTAATCGTCGTAGCTGCCGGTATGGAAGGAGCTCTTGCCTCTGTTGTGGGAGGCCTGGCCAGAGTGCCGGTGATCGCTGTTCCTACTTCTGTTGGATACGGAGCAAGCTTCGGCGGCCTGTCAGCCCTCCTGTCCATGCTCAATTCCTGCAGCAACGGGGTCAGTGTGGTCAATATAGATAACGGATACGGAGCGGGGTATATCGCCAACCAGATCAACCAGGCCATATGCAGGGGGAATAAAAGTTTATAACTTCCCACACCAGCATCTGACGAAAAGGCCAGAAACCCAGTGTTTATGCGGGGTTCAGGGCACCGGGGCAGGACTTTTATCAACGTTTTATCAACA
>CADBNQ010000226.1 GCA_902796045.1 uncultured Lachnospiraceae bacterium
GCCATTCCGCCGGATCCGGTGACCGTCGGGTGGACAATGATATCGCCGAGCTTTTCCCTCGCGTCAGACAGGAGTCCTTTCAGTGTATCCTTGATATTGGCAAAGTGTCTCTTATAATCGGAAAAGAGTATATGATGCCCGCTGTCTATGACAGCTACTTTTACAGTTGTAGATCCAATATCGATTCCCAGTGAAAACTTCATGAATCTGTTTAACTCCTTTTTTTGAATAATTCTATTGATTGCTTTAACTGATTATAGGTGAATTGCCGGCAAAAATCAATCTCTGGCTCATATTTCTCCTGATTTGACTCTCTGACGCAGGATTCTCGTTACTTTAAATCATGAGAGGAATGCGCAAGGATAAGCTTCTGTCTGACATGGGTTTCAAGCCCGCATCAGAGACCCCGTCTCCGGCGATCGCAGGGCAAGTTCAGTTTGACAAAGGACTGCCTATTCTTTATAATGATATAAGACCTGGCGGACACAGATTCTTTTGGGAAGAGAAAGGATAGATTGTGCCCGGATTATGGAGGGATTATTATGAACTGGCTTAACAAACTGGAGCGCAGATTCGGCCGGTATGCTTTGACAAATCTGCCCCTGTATATTGTGATCCTTTATGCGTTCGGATCAGTGATGAATTTCATTTCAGACTCTTTTTACACCAGGTTTTCCCTGAACCCCTATATGGTGCTTCACGGGGAACCGTGGCGTCTTGTCACCTTTCTTGCGGCAACGCCCGGAGGAAGTATTATATTCCTGGTCTTTATTCTCCTCTTTTATTATTCCATCTGCCAGTCTCTGGTTCAGGTCTGGGGAGCCTTTCGTTTTAATATGTATGTGATCTGCGGCGTGCTGGGCACTGTGGCGGCTGCTTTTATTGTCTATGCTGTCATGCCCGGACCTCTTATTTTTATGGATACTTATTATGTCAACCTGTCATTGTTCCTGGCCTATGCGGCCATTTTCCCGGAGATGCAGGTTTATCTCTACGGGATCCTTCCCCTGAAGGTGAAATGGCTGGCCCTTCTGGACCTGCTTCTGCTTGCCTTTTCTTTTGCGACAGGCGGCATAGGAGCCAGGATCAGTATCGTAGTCAGTCTGCTGAATTTCCTTCTTTTCTATTTCTCCTCCAGGAATTATAAACGGATTTCGCCCGGAGAGATACATAGAAAGCGGACTTACCGAAAGAAAGTGCGGGAGACAGAAGGGACAAGCAGGCACCGCTGCGCAGTATGCGGACGGACCGAGGAAGATGATCCCAACCTTGAATTCCGCTTCTGTTCTAAATGTAATGGCAATTACGAATACTGCAATGAGCACCTGTTTACCCATACCCATGTTAAATAGCAACAGCAAGGGAGGATGCTTATGACCATCTCAGACCAGGTTATCATATCAGAAGGGATTGCCCATAAAGGGAAGGAGATCCTGAAGGCCATCAGCAAGGGGAAGAAACCATCCTACAAAGTCTGGTATGCCGTGACGACTGCGGACAAAGCGGAGGACCTTATGTTCATCATAAGCAGTACAGAGTACCGGCATCCCATCTACCGCAATTCCTCCCGCAGGCTGCTGGGGCTGGCAGGGTCCAGGAAAGAAGCCTGTGACATCGTGATGGAGATTGTTAAAAAAGGGTATGATGAGGATGCCATAACACATATGAAGCAGTTTGTGGAGGAATTCTAAGAGACTCCCGCTGACAGGAGGAGCATTTTGCTGCACATATTTATCATCCTGTTAAAGATCCTGGGATGCCTTCTTTTGTTCCTGCTGGCACTTCTTCTGATCCTGCTGTTTACACCGGTCCGGTACCGGTTCGAACTGAGAAAGAGGGAAGAGGAAGCTTTTGTCGCAGCCGCCCGCGTCAGCTGGTTCCTAAGAGCAGTGGCTTTTGAGACAGAGTTCAGAGAACGGGCTCTGACTTACCAGCTGAGGGTATTATGGTTTAAGCCTTTTGGAAACAAAGAGGACCATCCTCCTGCATCAGAGGAACTCCAGGAAGATGAGACAGGAAACACAACAATCGAGACGGCAGAGACCCCGCAGGAGCAGGAACCGTCATCTTACGGGGAGGACCGCATAGAGGAAGGCGGACAGGAAGAAGATACCCCGGATAAAAAAACCGGTGGAGATCAGGCAGCCGTCCCGGATCAAAAAACCGATGGAGATAAAGAATCCGGTGAGGATAAAAAAGCCGGCAGGGATAAAAAGTCCGGAAAGAATAAAAAAGCCGGCAAAGCTCCTGAGAAGAAAGAAGAGAAGAGTCCGGGCAGGATAAACCGCCTCAAGGAGCGGATCGAGTCAATCAGATCCCGCATCAGCCAGATAAAGGACACCTACGAGGAACTGCACGGTGATCTTCTGATCAGAAAAGGACTGAGAGCCCTTACCAGTCTGTTGAAGCACATTCTGCCGCGCAGGTTCAAAGGGTGGATCCGCTATGGCTTTGACGATCCTGCCCTGACAGGCTATGTGACCGGTCTGGCAGCGACCTGCAGGCCATGTCATATGATGCATCTGGAGCCTGATTTCCAGGAACAATGCTTTGAGGCTGACTGCAGCGGTTCCGGCCTGGTCCGCCCCATATTTTTACTCGCACTCATCGTGTGGCTGCTGCTGGATAAGAATGTCCGCAGACTCATCAGCTATATACGTCACAGATAGAAGGAATCATGAAAGGAGACTATTATGGAGAATAATCATTTTGGACAGACTGTTACCTCGTTATTTGAAGGCCTGGAGCAGGTCTTATCCACCAGGACTGTTGTGGGTGAGCCTCAGGTGATCGGCGATACTATCATCCTGCCCCTGGTAGATGTATCCTTTGGTATGGGGGCCGGTTCCTTTGGCAAGGAGAAATCTGACTCAGGTGCCGGTGGAATCGGAGGCAAGATGTCCCCAAGTGCTATCCTTGTCATAAAGAACGGAGAGACCAGGCTTGTCAATGTCCGCAATCAGGATGCAGTCACCAAAGTCCTCGATATGGTTCCCGATGCAGTCAATAAGATCACATCTCTGATCAGCGGCGGCGGAAGCGATGACGAGATCGACAGAGTCATCAAAGAAGCAGACCTTCCGGATGAGCCTGTCAGAGAGGAAATTTAATTAAATTTTCTCTTGCTTTTTCATTTCATTTCTGATAGTATAGACTCGTTGTAAGTCTTTCAGGCTAATATAATCGGCGAGGAGGTGCGATCATGGCAAGATGCGCTATTTGTGACAAAGGTGCTCATTTTGGAATTAAAGTGAGTCATTCTCATAGAAGATCCAACAAGATGTGGAAGTCTAACATTAAGTCTGTCAAGGTGAATGTCAACGGAGCTTCCAAGAGGATGTATGTTTGTACTTCTTGTTTGAGATCTGCAAGGAACGGCAAGATTACACTTGGCTGAGATCATCCGGATGAAGGATATGAGGGAATCATTGATTCCCTCTTTTTTTGCTGATTTGCGCTCAAACTTCTTTTGACGTTTACACAAAAAAAGGTTATACTCAATAGGAGGATGCCCTTCCTCTTAAGAGGGGAAGCATATCAGTAAGAAGATAGCCCCTCCTTTGCAGGGCGGGGAGAATGAGATCAATGCAGGAGGTATCTATATGAAAGGACAGATTAATACTGACTATGGCCAGATTATTATAGATGAGGAAGTAATCGCTCAGTATGCCGGGATGAACGCACTCGAGTGCTTTGGTATCGTGGGCATGGCTTCTGTAAGTAAAAGAGACGGACTGGTTAAGCTTCTTAAAAGAGATAATCTTACAAAAGGTGTCCATGTCCGGATTCAGGATAACAAGATTGAGATTGATTTCCATATCATCGTAGTTTATGGTGTGTCTATCGCCACTGTCACGGAGAATCTGATTGAGAATGTTAAATATAAGCTTGAAACCATGACAGATATGACTGTTGAGAAGATTAATGTGTATGTGGAAGGGGTCCGCATTGTCGACTGACCAGGGCTCCCCCCGGGATGCCAGATCATAGTCTTGAGAGTTAAGGAGGAAGTGGTGTGAGTACTCACAACATCGATGCCAGAAAGTTTCAGAAGCTGTTCCTTTCCGGCGCTAATCGAATCAATTCACAGAAAGAATATATCAACGAGCTGAATGTTTTTCCGGTACCTGACGGAGATACCGGGACGAATATGTCCCTGACCATACTGTCAGCAGCCAGAGAAGTCCAGAAGCTTTCCGACCCGACGATCCCTGCTCTGTGCAAGGCCATCAGCAACGGGTCACTGCGTGGAGCAAGGGGTAACTCCGGCGTTATCCTGTCCCAGCTGTTCAGAGGCTTTACCAAGGTGGTTTCAAAAGCGGACAAGATTGGAAAGCAGGAGATCGCTGCCGGTTTTGAGCGTGCAGTGGAGACAGCCTACAAGGCAGTCATGAAGCCTAAGGAAGGAACGATCCTTACAGTAGCCAAGGGTGTATCAGACAAGGCATCCGAGCTCTGTGATACAGACATGGATCTTGTCAGCTTCTGTCAGGAGTTTGTCAACTACGGCTATGAGGTTCTTGCCAGAACCCCTGATATGCTTCCTGTCCTCAAAGAAGCCGGCGTAGTTGACTCCGGCGGACAGGGTCTGATGGAAGTCCTCCAGGGAGCTCTGGACGCCCTGACGGGGAAGGTCACCGAAGTGGTGATCTCCGAGGGGATCAGCCAGACAGGGCCTGCATCTTCCTTATCAAAAGAAGCCGGGACTGAGGCAGACATCAAGTTTGGCTATTGTACTGAGTTTATCATTATGCTCAATAAAGAGATGACCTCTGAGGAGGAGAAGGACCTCAAGAAATATCTTCTCTCCATCGGAGACTCTCTGGTCCTTGTGGCTGACGAGGAGATCTGCAAGATCCACGTCCATACCAATCATCCGGGCCAGGCCTTTGAGAAAGGGCTGACTTTTGGGGCACTGTCCAATATGAAGGTTGACAACATGCGTCTTGAGCATCAGGAGAAGCTGATCAAGGATGCTGAGCGGGTTGCTGCTTCCCAGCGGCTGGAGGAAGCCAGAGAGGAAGAGATGGCCAGACAGCAGGCTGCAAAGGCCGAGCCGGAGAAAGAGATCGGATTTATCTCTGTCTCCATCGGCGAGGGTCTCACAGAGATCTTCAGGGGTCTGGGTGTGGACTATCTGATCGAAGGCGGCCAGACCATGAATCCCAGCACTGAAGACATGCTTAACGCTATTGACCAGGTCAATGCCAGGAGCATCTTTATCCTTCCTA
>CADBNQ010000227.1 GCA_902796045.1 uncultured Lachnospiraceae bacterium
GAAAAAAACAAGTATGACAAGAATCAGAGGAAGAAATGAAAGGTGCTCCAGATATTCCATCAGACAGTAAGTGGCAGCAGTTAAAGAAATAAAGAGAAGCAGATATTGGATCAGGGAATACCAGGGAACAGCATGGTTCAACTGGTATAGATGAACATAGATCCATCCCAGAATGATATTTTGATAAATCAGGTGGGGATCGCAGGAACCATAAACCCCACAAGCCATATTCATGATTGCATTATCATCGCTTGTCTCAAAGGCAGGATAGAAAATAATAAGATAGATGACCAGAACAGTCAGATTGATCAACAAAGCCAGCAGCAAACGATTTCTGCTCTTCTCGTACCAGGAAGCCATCAGGGAACACCTCCGTAATCATATTATTGGGCCAGGTCTCAAAACTACAACAGGATGTTATTTTTCTACGTCGTATGTTCTCTCGCTGATGATGTATCTCGGCCTTGCTTTAGTCTCTATGTATGTCTTTCCGACATATTCTCCTATGATTCCAAGCGCCAGTAAAATCGATCCTCCGAAAAAACATACAATACAAATCAAACTTGCCCATCCTGATACTGTTGTTCGGGCAATCCATCCAATTATGGCCCAGAGAATTCCGATGAAACTGATAATCGTCACAGTAAAACCGAATACTGTAATTATTCGAATCGGTTTAATCGAGAGGCTGGTAATTCCATCAAATGCCAGCGCAAGCATCTTTGATAAGGGATAATGTGAATCACCTGCTAATCGTTCATGTCGTTCATAATAGACTGTTGAGTATGGAAAGCCGACAAGAGGCACCATGCCTCGAAGGAATAGATTTACCTCATGGAACTCAGAAAATTCCTGGAGTACACGAGTCGAAATCAGCCTGTAATCTGCATGGTTATAAACGACCTCTACACCCATCATGTTCAGCAGCTTATAAAATGATTCAGCTGTAAACCTTTTAAAAAAAGTGTCTGTATCACGTTTAGATCTCACACCATATACGACTTCGTATCCCTTCTTATATTCTTCGACCATCTGATCCATAGCATTGATGTCATCCTGACCATCACAATCGATGGAAATTGTAATGTCACAATGATCTTTTGCTTCCATAAGGCCGGCCAGAACAGCATTCTGATGGCCTCTATTACGCGACTGAGATATTCCAATATAGTGAGAGTCGCTCTCTGCAAGGTTTTTAATTATAGTCCAGGTAGAATCTTTCGATCCGTCATTCACAAACATTATGCGAGATTCATCGCTTATCACATTGTTTTGTATCATTTGAGATAGTTTGTCATGGAACTGAGGTGCAGTGATTGGGAGAACTTGTTCTTCGTTATAGCAAGGGATAATAATATAGAGTATCAATAAGGAGTTTTTCATTTCTACATCCTCTAAAAAAACTTCTCTCGTGATCTGTCGTGAATGGTTAATTAAGTGTTTTAAGTATACTCTAAATATTAAGTATAGTCAATATAATGAGTATGTACAGCTTTTGGGATGCTCACTTTCGTTTCTGTTTATAATTCCTTGTTTTCTACAAAAGTACACAAAAAAATAGGACCATGTTGTCACATGATCCTTTCTTTCTGTATATGTTATTCTTTCTATCCCTTTCACCGTTTCAATCGGAATCGTCTCGACGATTCCGCGCGAGTTGCGCGATGCCGTAGGCATCTTCTTATGCGCAACGCACACAATGCTCCACCGGAGCATTGCTTTGCACACTTAGGCGTCTGCGATGCGCCGCAGGCTTCATCAGTAGGGAGTACCGGACGTATTTTACATAGATTTCATATAGAAGGAGCATTTATTTCACTTTCATTCTTTATAATGATTTTGAATCTGTCTGTCTCTGACGCGGAAGCATTCCTGATTGACAAACAGATTAATAAACCCTGCCTGCATCATCACAAGATTCAATCCGAATCTGATGATGGTTCAGAGCCTGAAAGGAGAGATGAAATGGATATCCTTGCAATACTGCAGCTGTTCGGAGGCGTAGGCCTGTTTCTGTTCGGAATGAGTCTGATGGGCTCATCCCTGGAGAAGCTGGCCGGAGGAAGCCTGCAGCAGATACTTGAAGCATTGACGACCAGTAAAAAGAAAGGCGTTGGAGAGGTCAAAGGATGGGCACTGGGAACCGGAGTCACCGCGATCATCCAGAGCTCCGCGGCCACAACCATCATGCTGATCGGATTTGTTAATGCCGGAATCATGAAACTGGGACAGGCAATCCCTGTCGTTCTCGGGGCGAATGTTGGTAGTACCGCAACGGCCCAGATCCTGAGACTGGGTGATATCGGATCGGGAAACCTTGTCCTTCAGCTTCTCAAGCCATCCTCCTTTGCACCCATGCTTGCAGGGGTTGGTGCTTTTATCATTCTGTTCTCCAAGAAGAAGAGGATGAAAGATATAGCAGGGATCCTGGTCGGTCTTGGAGTCCTCTTCTATGGAATGACCATGATGGAGCAGGTTTTTGCCCCTCTGAAAGAATCCCCCACCTTCCAGCAGATCTTTCTTTCCTTTGAGAATCCGCTTCTGGGTATCCTGGCAGGACTGGCCATCACAGCGATCATCCAAAGTTCCAGTGCTTCTGTCGGTATCCTCCAGGCCCTGTCCGCAACCGGGGCTGTGACCTTTGCCACAGCGATCCCCATCATTATCGGTCAGAACCTTGGTAAATGCATGACCATACTGCTGGGAGCCATCGGAGCCAACAAGAATGCAAAGCGTGTCTCCCTGAGCTACCTTCTCTTTAACATTTTCGGCGCTTTGTTCTTCTTTATCCTCATATACGGACTGCAGTATACGATCGGTCTTCCCTTCATGTCCCATATCGTCAACAGAGGGGATATCGCCAATCTGCATCTGGGCTTTAACCTGATCACCAGCCTTATTCTGCTTCCGTTTTCTGACCGTTTGGCTGACCTTACCGGCAGGATCATAGGCAAAGAAACAGAAGACGAGACAGAAAAAGAATTCATGAAGCTTGATGACAGGCTGCTGCAGACACCGGTAATCGCCCTGGAGCAGTGCCGTATTCTTATGGAAAAGATGATAAGATGCATCGAAGAGAACTTCAATACTTCCACAAATCTGATTATCCAGTATGATGAGAACGCTTTCGCCCTGCTGGACAAGAATGAGAGCTTTGTCGACCGGTGTGAGACTGTACTGACGTCCTATATCATCCGGATAGACCGGTCAGTCCTTTCTGAAGATGCCAAATTCATGATCTCCGAGATCCTCAATTCTATCAGTGATCTTGAGAGGATCGGTGATTACTGCATAAACGTCGCCTATATAGCCAGGGATATGAAGCAGGATAATATCAACTTCTCTGACAGCGGGATCATAGAGATGGAGACGATGATTAAGGCTGCCGGCGAGGCCCTTTTCAATCTCTTTACTTCCTTCCAGGACAGAGACCGGTTTAAGGCCATAAGGGTCGAGCCTCTGGCAGAAACGATCGAGCAGATGAAATCCATCATGAAAGAGCACCATATTCAAAGACTCCAGGAGGGTCTGTGTGACGCAAAGAGCGGGGCTGCTTTCTTTGATCTGTCCAACTGCTTTGAGCGCATCAGTGCCCATGCCGGCAATGTTTCCCTCCATGTCATCAAGAGGATGGAAGCCAATCGGAGTTTCGACGAGATGCACGGTCATACCCAGGATATTTCCGGGGAAGAATATATCAAAATCTTTGAGGAGTATGAGAGAAAATATCTTACTCCTGTAAAACACAGTGCAGATATGGTATCATAAGTTAAAGCTGATACCAGAGGAGGTAAAAGGATGCCGCTGATATACATTGTAGAGGATGATGCCAATATACGGGAGATAGAGTCCTATGCTCTTTCTAAAAATGGCTTCGAGACATCCGGCTTTGAGAAGGCCGCACCCTTTTACCGTGCTCTTGAGAAGAAGCTGCCTGACCTGATCTTGTTAGACATCATGCTTCCCGATGAGGACGGCATGAAGATCCTGAAGAAGCTTCGGACTTCTTCCATAACCAGAGAGATTCCAATCATCATGGTCACGGCCAAATCCTCCGAGATTGATACCGTGAAAGGACTTGACAGCGGGGCAGATGATTATATTACCAAACCCTTCGGGGTGATGGAGCTGATCTCAAGAGTCCGTGCCATGCTGAGAAGAAGCGGCAGACGGCCTGTCACAGAGCCAATCAGACTGGGGGACATCTTTCTGGATCCGGCTAAGAGAAAGTGTTACACAGATGGGGAGGAAGTAGAGCTGACTTATAAAGAATATGAGCTTCTCTTCTATCTGATGATCAATGCCGGCATCGTCATGAAAAGAAATGTCCTGATGGATGAGATCTGGGGGCATGATTATGAAGGGGAATCACGAACCCTTGATGCCCACATCAAATCACTGAGAAAAAAACTGGGAGATGCAGGAAGCCACATAAAAACTATCCGAAATGTAGGGTATATCGCATCATGAAGCACTATATCAATTTAAGAATTATGATCATAGCCTCTGCCGCCCTCCTGATGACGGCAGTTTTGTGTACTTATGCCTGTTACCGGGTTTTCAGGGAGGAAGTCATTGATAACCTGAAGATCTGTACCAGGCTCCTTTCTGACAAGGAGAACATCCAGGATGAAAAGGTCCTTCTGGATGTTGCTTCCGACCTGTACGATGACAATATCCGTCTGACCCTGATTGACAAGAGGGGAGATGTCATTTTTGATAATGTGGCCAGGATCGAAGGACTTGATAATCATCTGAATCGGGAAGAGATCGAGAAGGCGATCGAGAAGGGTGAAGGATATTCGGTCCGCCGGTCTGCCACCATCAACCGGACTAATTATTATTATGCTGTCCGTCTGCCGGATGGGAGCATCCTCCGCACGGCCAGGGAATCTCACAGTATTATCAACATTTTCTGGCAGGCTGTTCCCCTGATTCTTCTTGTCATCCTGATTGTTCTTATCGTCTGCTATTTTAGCAGCAGATTCCTCACCAGACACCTTCTGGCACCGGTTGAAACAATTGCCGCCAATATGAATCATCCGGAAATCATCCGGACCTATCCTGAGCTCGAACCCATCATCGCTCATATCAGAAAACAACACGATGACATCCTGGAACATGCGAATCTCCGCCAGGAATTTACGGCCAACGTGTCACACGAGCTTAAGACGCCTCTTACCTCAATCTCAGGATATGCAGAACTGATAGAAAGCGGACTGACAGGGGAAGAAGACACACAGAAATTTGCCGGAGAGATCCACAAAAGTGCTGACAGGCTCCTGTCACTGATCAATGATATCCTCCGCATATCTGAAGTCGATACCCTGGCAGGGTCAGATTTTGAAACAGAATCAGTGGATCTGTATGAGATAGCTGGGACCTGCGTGGATATGCTGGAGCTCACCGCCCGTGACCACGATATAACTATCAGTCTGGACGGGGAAAAAACTATGGTCACTGCGAACAGAAGCATGATGGAAGAGCTGATCTTCAACCTTTGTGACAATGCGATCCGTTACAACAGCCCGGGTGGATATGTCCATGTAACGGCCAGGGACCATATGCTTAAGGTATCTGATAACGGAATCGGCATTCCCCCTGAATACCAGGCCAGAGTGTTCGAGCGCTTCTTCAGGGTAGACAAAAGCCGGTCCAAGCGGACCGGCGGAACAGGACTTGGTCTGTCAATCGTTAAACATATTGTCACCCTGCATGGGGCAGACCTCATCCTGAACAGTGTACCGGTGGAGGGAACCACCATCGTAGTGCAGTTTGCTCCCTGCCCCTGATTATTATTTAATAAAACCACCCACACCAACATATGTGCTTCTGTCTGTAAATCAGCGGATATCTGACCGGTACTGTGTGAAGAAATGTACCGGCAGATACCGATGATGACAGACTCTATAAAGTTCTCATGTGGGAGTTTTAGTAATTTACATATCTCTGATAATCTCGTCAGCCTTCTCGCGCTCTCCGCGATCCATATAATAA
>CADBNQ010000228.1 GCA_902796045.1 uncultured Lachnospiraceae bacterium
AGGAGACAAAGAGTTTCAGAGGCTTAAGGAGCATGAGACCAGCAGGCTGCTCTTAAACAGAACGGACTATCCGCAGGATTTTGCACCAGGAGATGTCCTGAAGCTCTACCATCCCGGCGACCCGGCAGAGGCACTCAGAGTCAGTGTTATAAAGGTCACAGGGAGCCTCCCGGAAGGAGGACTGTCCGGAGAAGAAGCGGATGGGGGAGAGCATGAAGAAATGATCTGTCTGGAAACGGAGCTGCTGGAGTGGGTCTTCCAGATAGAGACAGAGCTGGACGCACAGCTTCGTGAGGAAAAACTATGGCTCGAGGGCCTGTAAAAAATATCAGAGTATAATGGCGGCTGCCGCACAAAACAGCCGCCCCAACCGGCAGGATTTCATGTATTTTCAGCATGGGATTCTGCTTTTTAATGCCTGGAGCATGGACAGGTAGGATCTGCGTGTTGTGTCCTTCATCGTATATCCCAGAGCTTCCAGAATCCTGTCCAGGGTCTGCAGGGCTTTTTCCCGGTCTTCTTCTTTGTCAACCAGGACTTCCAGTTCCAGAAAAGAGCCCAGTCCTTCTACCTGGTCCACACAGGCATGGAGGCCTTCCTCCCTGGTGTAGTACTGGCGCAGCTTATTGACCGGGCAAAGTGCCTTATAGTCCAGGGAGAGGAGAATCTCCCTCAGAGCAGCCGGATCTTCGATGCCTGTCTCCAGTTCTTTTCTGGTCATGGAGACAGAGTCCAGCTTCGGTCCTTTGAAGGTCAGGGATGCAGACCATGTTCTTTTGGTCATATTCTCACTGCTGCGGATGCGCAGTGCCTCATCCCGGGCCATAAAGTCGTGAAAGCTGCTCGTATAATAGGTGTCTGATTCCCGGATCAGGTCACCGGGTGTAAATCCGATGGATATAAGATCCTTCTCTGCCGTCCTCCGGCTGTGGATGGGCAGTTTTATTTCAACTTCAATCATGGGTTTTCCCTCCCGCTGCCTTTGCTCTATTATACAACAGCAGGATCCGGGAAGCCAGAGTGCAGCCTGAATTTTTCTTTTTACCTGACCTGCTTTTTATGGTAGAATAAAAAAAACAGGTTCTTGAACCAGGAGGAAGTCATGAAACAAAGAAAGTTGAACAGATTGTTTGTTTATCTCTTTCTTGTACTGGTCGTTTGTGCAGGCATCGGCATGATCATATCCGAGATCAGGGAGATAAAAAACGCCGGTTACATACTCGGAGGGGCAGTCATCGTAGTGGGTCTTCTTGCTCTCCGTTTTTTCAGTATTGACGGCAGTCATTATAAGAGAAAGATGAACAAGGCAAAAGAAAAGAACAGGATGCTGTTTGCTATGATCCCGGAGCTCTTTACTGAGGAGCAGCCTGATGAAGTCCGGATGCAGGTGGATGGGGATTCAGATGGTGAGTTTGGCATCGAGAAGGGCAGGATCAAGAAGAAGGCCTTTCTGTCTCATATTCATCCTGCTCACATTGACCTCTACAACAAGGCATACCGGCAGATGCTGGCCGGTGCAGCCATGACAACGGCCAATATCCAGTGGCAGAACGCGGAGGGAGATTATATCTGGTGCGATTATCATATGACTGCTGCCTACAACGATGAGGATCAGATCGAGAGAATCATCGGCGTTCTTGTCAGTGTGGACCGGAAACTCAAGACAGACAGGAAGAATGAGCAGCTGATCGACAGCGTCAAAAAGATCTATTCCCGCATTATTTATCTGGATCTGACCAGCGGACAGTATGAGTATCTGCTGAGTGACGATCTGGTCTACTATAATTACGATAAGACAGGGACATTCAGAGAAATCAATGAGGACTACATCCAGAAGTATGTTAAAAAGGAATACAGGCCGAGACTTAAGGAAGTCCTGGATCCAGATTATATCAGCAGTCATCTGGACGGCGAACACCCCAGCTATCTCTGTGAGTATCTGAAAGATACAGAGGAAGAAGAGTGGGAGATCATTGAGATCATTCTGATCTGTATGGAGGATAATAAGGCTTCTCAGGTCCTTATCACTGTCAGGGACCGGCTTGAGTCAAGCTGATACAGGAGCCAGCTTGACCGGTGATTGTATTTCATATATACTCAGAAGAGTATGGCCCCCTCCTCTTCAGATAACAGGAGGGGGATAGTTAAATGAACTCAGAAGGGGACAGACCGCTATTTTCAGGAGGGCATATCATGAAGATGATTTCTATTGAACAGGAGTTGAAGAATAATACTTATCCCGGAAGAGGGATCATTGTGGGGAGATCTGCTGACGGGACAAAAGCAGTAACCGCCTATTTTATTATGGGGCGCAGCGCAAACAGCCGCAACCGTATTTTTGTGGAAGAGGGAGAAGGAATCCGGACCCAGGCCTTTGATCCGTCAAAAATGGAGGATCCCAGCCTCATTATCTATGCTCCGGTCCGGGTGCTGGGCAATAAAACTATCGTGACAAACGGCGACCAGACAGATACGATCTACGAGGGTATGGACAAACAGCTTACCTTTGAGCAGTGCCTCCGTTCCCGGGAGTTTGAGCCGGATGCACCAAATTATACCCCTCGTATTTCGGCAATTATGCATGTGGAGGGTGGAAAATACAGCTATGCCATGTCCATTTTAAAGAGCAATCATGGCGATCCTTCAAGCTGCAATCGTTTTACTTATGCTTATAATGACTGCCCTGCAGGAGAAGGACATTTTATATCCACCTATCTGCATGACGGGGATCCTCTGCCAAGCTTTGAAGGGGAGCCGAAGCTGCTGGCTGTCCCTGATGACATGGACAGCTTTGCGCAGCTGCTTTGGGACAGCCTGAATGATGACAATAAAGTATCCCTGTTTGTGCGCTACATTGATATCCGGTCAGGAGAGTATCGCTCAAAGATTTTCAACAAGAATCAGTAATATTTTAACTATATCATCTGAAGAAAGGACTATGATTTATGAAAGAACTGGAATTAAAATACGGATGTAATCCTAATCAGAAGCCATCCCGGATCTATATGGAAAATGGAGAGCTTCCCATCAAAGTGCTGAACGGGAAACCCGGCTATATCAATTTCCTGGATGCATTTAACGGATGGCAGCTGGTCAGCGAGCTTAAGAAGGCGACAGGACTTCCTGCAGCTACCTCTTTTAAGCATGTCTCTCCTGCAGGGGCAGCGGTTGGCCTTCCCCTGACAGAAACCCTGGCGAAGATTTACTGGGTGGATGATCTGCCGGAGCTTTCACCGCTTGCCTGTGCCTATGCCAGAGCCAGAGGAGCTGACCGCATGTCTTCTTACGGAGACTTTATTTCTTTGTCAGATGTCTGTGATGTCTCCACTGCCAATATGATCAAGAGAGAGGTCTCAGATGGAGTGATCGCCCCTGGTTATGAGCCGGAAGCTCTTGAGATTCTGAAGACCAAGAAAAAGGGAAATTATAATGTCATTCAGATCGATCCCGCCTATGTTCCGGATCCCCTGGAGAGAAAGCAGGTATTCGGTATTACCTTTGAGCAGGGGAGGAATGAGCTCAACATTAACGATGCCTTTTTTGCCAATATCGTCACAGAGAACAAAGAACTCACTGATCAGGCAAAGATCGATCTGGCCATCTCCATGATCACTTTAAAATACACCCAGTCCAATTCTGTCTGCTATGTAAAGGGCGGCCAGGCTATCGGGATCGGGGCCGGGCAGCAGTCCCGGATCCACTGCACCCGGCTTGCAGGACAGAAGGCTGACAACTGGTGGCTGCGCCAGTCACCCCAGGTCATGGGACTCCGCTTTAAGGAGGAGATCGGCCGGGCCAACAGGGATAATGCTATTGATGTATACATGGGTGACGAATATATGGACATCCTGGCTGAAGGAGAGTGGCAGAAGATCTTTGAGGAGAAGCCGGAAGTATTTACCAGAGAGGAAAAACGTGCCTGGCTTGATAAACTGTCAGATGTCGCCCTGGGATCAGATGCTTTCTTCCCCTTTGGCGACAACATTGAACGCGCCAAAAAGAGCGGCGTGAAGTATGTTGCCCAGCCGGGCGGTTCCATCAGGGATGACAATGTGATTGACACATGTAATAAGTACGGCATGGTCATGTCCTTTACCGGATTACGTCTGTTCCATCATTGATTGTGCAGATTAACGAGGAGCAAAGCTTGCGCTGATACAGGAGAGAAAAGGTTATGCGTTTTAAAGAGACCCTGATATTGTCTGGAGCCGTATTGATGGCTGTTACCGTGGCTCTGTCCGGCTGTCAAAGCAGGAAAAAGTCCAAAGCGGATTATGGAGATGAGAAGGTCTATAAGGTCGGAATCGTCCAGTATATTGACAATGCCTCCTCCAACCAGATTGAATCCAATATTGAAGCAGAGCTGGACGCAAAAAGTGATGAGCTCCATGTGATCTTTGACTATGCGGGCTACACCTTTAACGGACAGGCAGATACCTCCACCCTCAAACAGATTGCGTCAGAGCTTATTGAGGATAAGGTGGATGTAATCATCCCTATCGCAACACCCGTGGCGCAGATCATGCAGGCAGAGACTGTAGATCATAAGATACCGGTCATCTTTTCAGCAGTTTCTGATCCGGTTGGCGCAGGGCTCGTTGACAGCATGGAAGCACCCGGGGCGAATGTGACCGGTGTCTGCGATGCCCTTGATACAGAGGCGGTGATGGGCCTGATGCTGGCTGCCAATCCTGGGATTAAGAAAGCAGGGATCCTCTATGACAGCAGCCAGGATGCCTCCGTCTCTTCTGTCGGGCAGGCCCGGGCTTTCCTTTCCGCAAAAGGCATAGAGGTCGTGGAACAGTCCGGTTCTTCCGAGGATAAGATCGAGGAGGCTGCACAGACCCTGATCGATGAACAGGTGGAGGCGATCTTTACCCCGACAGACAACACGGTGATGACCTCTGAGCTGGAGATCTATCAGAAGTTCATCGATGCCGGAATCCCTCATTATGCGGGGGCTGATGCCTTTGCGCTGAATGGAGCTTTCTGCGGATATGGTGTCAATTACAGGGAGGTCGGGAAGGAAACGGCTGACATGGCTGTGGAGGTTCTGGTAAACGGAACAGATCCGGCTTCGATGCCGGTGAAGACTATTGAAGGCGGGATAGCCACTGTCAATGTCGAGACTGCTGATGCCCTGGGGATTGACTACAGCTGTTTTGCGGATCTTTGCAGTGAGGTCGTGGAGACAGTAACCAGACAGGAATTTGATGACTGAGGTCCATGCATTTTATGGATTGTGAAGAATAATGATAAAAAGAAATCAGGAAAGGAAAGATTAATATGTATATTAGTGACGACATCAGATATATTGGCGTGAACGACCACAAGAAAGACCTGTTTGAGGGGCAGTATATTGTTCCAAACGGCATGGCCTACAATTCTTATCTGATCATGGATGAAAAGATTGCGGTCATGGACACGGTGGATGCTGATTTCACAGAAGAGTGGACAGCGAATCTGGAGAAGGAACTTGCCGGACGTATGCCCGATTACCTTGTGGTTCAGCATATGGAGCCGGACCATTCAGCAGGCATTGCCCTCTTTATGCAGAAATACCCGGATGCTCTTGTGGTTTCCGGAACAAAGTCATTCAATATGATGAAACAGTTTTTTGGGACCGACTACAGTGACCGCAGGATTGCTGTCAAAGAAGGGGACGAACTGGCACTTGGGACCCATACCCTGCACTTCATAGAGGCACCCCTGGTACACTGGCCGGAGGTTGTGATGACTTACGACAGCAAAGATAAGGTTCTGTTTTCTGCTGACGGCTTCGGAAAGTTCGGTGCCCTGGATGTGGAAGAAGACTGGGCCTGTGAGGCACGTCGTTATTATATAGGTATTGTCGGCAGGTTCGGCATGCAGGTCCAGAAGGTACTGAAAAAAGCAGCGGCTCTTGACATTGCCACGATCTGTCCCCTTCATGGCCCGGTTCTAACCGAGAACCTGGGTTATTATCTGAACCTGTATGATATCTGGTCTTCCTACCGGCCGGAAGGGGAAGGCGTCGTCATCTGTGTATCCTCTGTTTATGGACATACGATGGAGGCAGCCAGACTTCTTGAAAAGAAGCTCCTTGAGAAAGGATGCCCCAAGGTTTCCGTTTTTGACCTTGCCAGAGATGATATGGCTGAAGCAGTGGAGGATGCCTTCCGTTATGACAGGCTTGTGCTGGCAACAGTGACTTATAACGGAAATATCTTCCCGGACATGAATACTTTCATTGCCCATCTTATCGAGAGAAACTACCAGAACAGGACCATCGCCTTCATGGAGAACGGTACCTGGGGACCGGCAGGCGTGCGGGTGATGACTAAGCTGTTTGAAAAATCAAAGAATATCACCATCGCTGAGAACAAGGTGACCATCCGTTCTGCCCTGAGCGAGGAGAGCAGGGCTCAGATTGATGCTCTGGCAGATGAACTGTGCAGCAGATAGACAGTATTACAGGGAGCAACCATGAGGAGACTGACAAGAGTGCCGGGACTGAGGGGAAGTCTTACCGTCCCGGGAGATAAATCCATCAGTCACAGGGCGGTCATGCTTGGCGCCCTGGCTGAGGGTGATACCACCATCAGCGGATTCCTGAAAGGGGCAGACTGCCTGTCTACGATCGACTGCTTCCGGCAGATGGGAATCAGGATTGAAGAGAGCCATGACATCATCAGGGTCCATGGAAAAGGGCTTCATGGCCTGAGAGCGCCGTCGGCGACGCTGAATGTGGGTAACAGCGGCACCACCACCCGGCTGCTTGCGGGAATTCTTGCGGGACAGTCCTTTAACAGTGCATTAAGCGGGGATGCCTCGCTGAATGCCAGACCCATGAACAGGATCATAAAGCCTCTGACCATGATGGGGGCAGGGATCAGGAGTGCGGGGAACAACGGCTGTGCTCCGCTTCTGATCGAGGGCCGGCCTTTAGAGCCGGTCCACTATATTTCTCCGGTAGCATCCGCCCAGGTGAAATCCTGTGTTCTGCTGGCAGGTCTGTATGCCCGGGGAGAGAGCAGCGTGACAGAGCCAGCCCTGTCCAGGGATCATACGGAGAGGATGCTCCGCGCTTTCGGAGCAGATGTCCGGTCCCAGGGGAATACCTGCAGGATCATTCCTCCTGACAGCCTGTACGGTCGGCATATTGATGTGCCGGGCGATATTTCTTCTGCAGCCTATTTTATCGCTGCCGGCCTGATTACCCCGGGATCGGAAATAGAGATCAGAAATGTCGGAATCAATGATACCCGGTCCGGGATCCTGCGGGTCTGTCAGGATATGGGAGCCGATATTACTTATCTGAACAGGCGGGAGGCCGGAGGGGAACCGGCTGCTGATCTGCTTGTAAGGACCAGTGATCTGACCGGAACTGTGATAGAAGGGGATATCATACCAACCCTGATCGATGAGCTTCCGGTCATAGCCCTGATGGCCTGCTTTGCCCGGGGGGAGACCGTCATCCGGGATGCCCGGGAACTCAGGGTGAAAGAATCCGACCGTATAGAGCTTGTGAGCAGGCATCTTGCAGCGATGGGGGCAGATGTCATCCCGACTGAAGATGGCTTTATCATCAACAGCCGGCAGGGAGCCGGAAGTCCTCCGGTTCTGCATGGGGCCCCGATCAGCTGCTTTCTGGATCACAGGATTGCCATGACCTTTGCTGTGGCAGGTCTCAATGCTGAGGGAGAGACCCTGATCGCTGACAGCCAGTGTGTAGATGTATCCTATCCGGGATTCTTTGAACAGCTGGAAAAACTTCATTGCCAAAAACCTAAATGACTCTTGTATTAGAGATTGTTTTTTGGTAGAATAGACGCGTGGCTTTTTTGACTTTTTTTGTTCACACTTAACGCTGTTACTTGTCGAAACAGGCCGCCGCATTATTACATTATGGGAGGAACTGATTTATGAAGGTTTATGCAACCGAGAACATTAGAAACGTTGTTTTGCTTGGACACGGTGGTTGTGGTAAGACATCCTTAATCGAATCCATGGCGTTCTCAACAGGGATCATTAAGAGAGTAAGAACTGTAGCTGAAGGTGGGACTGTCAGTGATTATGATAAAGAAGAGATAAAGAGAAAGTTTTCCATTCAGGCATCCGTTATTCCGCTTGAGGTGGACGGCGTCAAGGTGAACATTATAGACACACCCGGTTTGTTTGACTTTGCAGGAGAGGTTTACGAGGCACTGAGTGTTGCAGATGCAGCCGTGATCGTGATCAACGGCAAGTCCGGTATCCAGGTTGGTACCAGGAAGAGCTTTGATTTCTGTGAGAAGAGAGGCATTCCGGTTATCGTCTATATCACGAATGTTGAAGATGAGCATGTGGATGCCGGTGCCATCGTCGATGATCTCCGCGATGCCTATGGCAACAAGATCGTTCCTTTCCAGATGCCTATGAAGGAAGAACACACCTTCAAAGGATTTATCAATGTCGTTAAGATGCTCGAGTGCACTCTCCAGGCAGATGGCAGCTTTACCGAGACAGAAGTGGAAGAAGGAGTCAATGATGATCTTGATACCTTCCGCATGGAGCTGATGGAAGGCGTTGCAGAGACAGATGAGGACCTGATGGAGAAGTTCTTTGCTGAGGAGCCCTTTACAGAAGAGGAGATCAGCAATGCCATCGTGCATTCTGTAGCAGGCCGTGACCTGATGCCCGTCATCTGCGGCACCAACAGCTCAGATTATGCTGCAAAAGAACTCCTTGCCGATATGGTGAAGTATTTCTCCGCACCCGGCAGGATTGAAGGTCAGTTTACAGGGGTTAAGGTTAAGTCTGGTGAAGAGGTTACCGCCAGCTATGATGTGAGCAAGCCGGTAAGCGCTTATGTATTTAAGACGATTGCCGATCCGTTTGTGGGTCGTTTCTCCCTGGTCAAGGTGACAGATGGTGTCCTGAAGTCCGACTGTTCCCTCTACAACGCAGATAAGGAGACAGAGGAGAGGATCGGTAAGCTCTATGTATTAAGAGGAAAAGAGCAGATTGAGATCGAGTCCCTGCAGGCAGGTGACATCGGTGCTATTGCCAAGCTTTCCGAGACCAAGACAGGGGATACCCTCTCACCCAAGGCTGATCCTGTGGCATTTAAGAAAGCAGATATGCCTGAACCCTTTACATTTATGCGCTATGTCACCAAGGCTAAAGGAGATGAGGATAAGGTTTCTTCAGCATTAAAGAAACTGATGGATGAAGATCTGACCTTAAGAGAGAACAATGATAAGGCGAACCGTCAGATGCTGCTGTACGGTCTGGGCGATCAGCACCTTGAGATCGTCAGGAGCAAGCTGGCAGACAGATATAAAGTAGAGATAGAACTTGTCAAGCCCAAGGTTGCCTTCAAAGAGACCATCAGAGGCAATTTTGAGGTACAGGGCAAATATAAGAAACAGTCCGGCGGACATGGACAGTATGGCGATGTCAAGATGACATTTGAGCCATCCGGAGATCTTGAGACACCTTATGTATTTGAGGAGAAGATCTTTGGCGGTGCTGTGCCGAAGAACTACTTCCCGGCAGTCGAGAAGGGTATCGCTGAGTCCTGCCAGAAGGGTCTTCTTGCAGGATATCCGGTGGTTGGCGTCAAGGCTACCCTGATTGATGGATCTTACCATCCGGTAGACTCCTCCGAGATGGCCTTCAAAATGGCAGCCATCACAGCCTTCAAGAATGGTATTCCCAACTGTAAACCGGTTCTTCTTGAGCCCATCGTTAACCTTAAGGTAGATGTGCTTGATGCCAATACCGGTGATGTCATGGGTGACCTGAACAAGCGCCGCGGACGTATCCTTGGCATGAACCCCCTTCCAGGCGGAAGACAGGAGCTTGAAGCTGACATCCCGCTGGCAAGTCTTGTAGGGTATTCTACAGATTTAAGATCCATGACAGGTGGCAGCGGCGAGTTCTCCTATGTATTCAGCAGATATGAGCAGATGCCTGCCGACGCACAGGAGAAGGTGCTCAAGGAAGCAGAGGCTGAGAAGGAAAACGAGAAATAGTCATGATCAATAAAGCGATTGCATTTGCGACAAAGGCCCATGCTGGTCAGGTCCGGAAAGGTTCCAGACTGCCCTATATTTTACATCCGATGGAAGTCGGAATGATCGTTTCGAGAATGACAGACGACCCTGAGATCATAACAGCGGCGATTCTTCACGATACGGTGGAGGACTGCCCTGGTGTAACTCCTGACCTGATCAAAGAAGAATTTGGTGAGAGGGTTGCCTCGATGGTCAATGCCGAAAGTGAAGATAAGTCCCGGTCCTGGGAGGAGCGCAAGGCCCATACCCTGGAGTCACTGAATGATGATACTGCCCTGGGCATCAAGCTGATTGCCCTGGGAGACAAGCTTTCAAATATCCGCTCTCTTCACCATGATTATGAGACGGGGGGAGAAAAGATCTGGGACAAGTTCAATATGAAGGATAAGTCCAAGCAGGGCTGGTACTATATCGGACTGTGTGAATCCCTGAAGAGTCTGGAGGCCTATCCTGAATACGAAGAGTTCTGTCTGATGGTAGATCATGTGTTTGCAGATGTGATTGCTGAGATGAATCATAAAGATGATGCTTGTTTAAAGGCTGAAGATTGATTTTGATACAAAGATGACAGCTACAAGGCGGATACCATGATCATATGGTATCTGCCTTCTTTCTAAAGATTCCGATGAACAAAGGTCAGGAGGAAAGATATGGTTAGTGTTGCGGTGTTAGGTTATGGCACCATCGGTAAAGGTGTTGTCACAGTTCTTCAGACCAATGCTGACAGTATTGAGAAAAAAGCCGGAGAGCGGAT
>CADBNQ010000229.1 GCA_902796045.1 uncultured Lachnospiraceae bacterium
AGCGTACAGCCGGTTGCTTCTTTTGAAAAAATACTGAAATTGACGCCTCCTTCAACGATAGAGGCTCCAAAAGGGAACACCCGGCCAACCCGGTATTCAATGTCGTTGATTCTGTCTGTCGGAAAGCTGTCAACTAATCTCATTCTGATCCCCCTTTGTGTTTTGCCCAAATCCCAATCTGTTATCATAATAAGCAGGTTATTTATAGTATATCATAAATGGCTTGACAGGTGATCGACTGCTCACTATAATATAGAGAACGAACGGTCACTTTTGCGATGAAGGAGGTTTTCATGGCTAAAGATACAAAACAAAGAATACTGGAAGCAGCATTAGAGATGTTTTCAAAAAACGGCTATGCCGGTACCAACATCCGAGAACTCACCGCCTCTCTCGGCCTTGTTAAGTCTTCGATGTATAAGCATTTTAAGAACAAGGAGGATATCTGGAATACCCTCCTTGATGAATTGATTATCTATTATGATGAACGATTTGGATCCCCGGATCGCCTGCCGCCGATACCGGATTCATTGGAGGAACTTGCTGCAATGACGATGCGGATGGCAGATTTTACGATTCACGATGAGAAAGTCATCAAAACGAGGAAACTTCTTATGATTGAGCAGTTTCGTGACGACCGTGCCCGGAAGCTTGCCTCGAAGCATTTCCTTACCGGACTGAAAGATATGTTTACCCATGTCTTCGCTGATATGATGGATAAGGGACTGATCCGCCAGGATGATCCTGCCATGCTCGCTTTCGCATACACTTCACCCATCTCGTCACTGATTCACCTGTGTGACCGTGAGCCGGAGAAAACCGAAGAGGCGATCAGGCAGATTGAGGGTTTCAGCCGACATTTTATTAAGACATATGGGAAGGACCATGGGTAAAATATCATCAGAGTGACAGGCTCAGATCTGGAGCTTTGTCTTTAAGATCCTGTTCACGGACTCGTTGATGCGCGACTCACTGATTTCCCCGTTTTCTACAGCTTCTATCACCGCATTGACAGAGCCTCTGAAATTCCCGGGTTTCATGACCATGTCACAGCCGGCTTTGATGGCTTCGACACTGGCCCTGCAGGAAGAAAAATCATTTCGAATGGCATCCATCACCAGGGCATCACAGATAATGATTCCCTGGAATCCTATGTGGTTTCTAAGGATACTGGTCAGCATGATCTTCGATAGAGAAGCCGGACGCTCCCTTCCCGATATGGCGGGTACAAGTACATGTCCGCACATGATAAAAGGAATCCCTTTGTCACTGGCGTCTTTAAACGGGATAAATTCGGCCGCTTCAAACTGCTCTAATGTCCGGTTCACGGTGGCATAACTGAAATGGGAGTTGTCGTTTGTGCCTCCGATTCCCGGAAAATGCTTATAACAGGGGAGCACGCCATGTGCAAGAAGCTGCTGGGAAAAAAGATACACCAGCTTCTTTACCTGATTCGGATCCGTTCCGAAGGCTCTTTTTTTCAGGAAGGTATTGTTCCCGTTCGTTACCACATCTGCCACGGGCGCGAAATCCACATTAAATCCATACTTATGAAGATAGTTGCCGATAATGTCGCCGTAATAGCGAATCTGAGATTCTGCGTCCGGACGTGCTGCCAATTCTCCCATCCCCGGGGGGTGCGGCGCTTCCGGAAAGCCATGTCTGCCGACTCTGGTGGCTACACCGCCCTCCTCATCAACGCAGACAAACAGTGGGATGCCGGTATGCTCCCTGTAGAAACGCTGCATACCCGTTGTCAGAGCCAGGACCTGTGGGGCTGTTTTCAGCGAACGGTCGTATAAGAGAACGCCTCCTACCGGAAACCGACGGAGGGAAGCTTCCACATGGCTGGTGTATTTTGTCACACGATATCTGCCCGTCAGTTCAGTGAGTGTTACGATATGCATCTGAAGCACTTTTTCATAAAGCGTCATCTCCGATGCATCCGATGGTCCATGACAGCTCATGGCGTCATGTGACATAGTTTTCGTATGAACAGAGTCAAGGAGGTCTTTCACCTCGCGCAGACCTTCGCGCCCTTTATTATACTTGAATTTTATCCTTTCAATACTGATCATGTTCTGACTCCATGAAAACCTGAAACTCAGGTTAGTTTTTGCTGTCTATGCTGGCTCTTATAATACTGCAGATCCGCCTGATTTCATCCTCCGACAGATAAGGATGCATAGGAAGACTGAATACCTTTTTTGAAATATCCTCTGTTACGGCAAGGGATTGTGGGAGGATGGCATGATCTTTAAAGGCAGCTGTATTGTGGATCGGAGTCGGGTAAAAGACCGCAGTTGGAATCCCGTTCTGATTCAGTGCCTGAAGTATCCTTTTTCGCTCATCAAAGCTTTTCGCTTTCAGAGTATACTGGGCCCAGGAGGAGCTGTATCCATCCAGGACGACCGGAACCTCAATCAGGTCTTTAAGCTGTTCTGTATACCCTTGTGCTGCCTGAGCTCTCAGTGCCAGTTCCCTTTCAAAGAAATCCAGTTTTACAAGAAGTACAGCTGCCTGTATGGTATCCAGCCTGCTGTTCAGGCCGATCCGGATATTGTCATATTTATTCTGACCCTGTCCGTGATTCCGAATCGAATCAATCACTTCTGCCAGTTCCTCACTGTCTGTGAAGATGGCTCCGCCATCACCGTAGCAGCCCAAAGGTTTTGCCGGATAAAAGGACGTTGTAGAAATATCTCCAAAGCTGCATGCCTTCTGGGCCCCTATCGCGCCGCCAAATCCCTGAGCGCCATCTTCGAGCACGAACAGACTGTTTTCCCGGGCGATTGCGCAGATTCTCCCATACTCTGCAGGCTGTCCGAACAGATCTACGGCAATAATCCCCTTCGGCTTTAGCCCGCCGGCTTTTTTTATCCCGGTGATTGCTTCCTGTAAAGAGTCCGGAGACATATTGAAACTGTCTTCCCTGCAGTCGACAAATACAGGAGTGCCTCCAGCCAGGACGATGCTCTCTGCAGATGCAAAAAATGTAAAGGATGGCACAAATACCGCATCCCCCTGCTTTACGCCAAGCGCCATCAGAGAAATCGTCAAAGCGTCAGTGCCGCTTGCACAGCTTTTTACATACCTTCTCCCGGTATAGGCTGCAAGACGCCTTTCCAGTTCAGAGACCTCCGGTCCCTGAATAAACTGTTTGTGCTGCAGGACGTTGTCGATGCGCTGCCGCATCATGTCCTGGAACTGCTCATATTGTCTGTGTAAGTCTATGAATTGCATGCTAATCTGCTTTCACTCCTGTCAATATTTTCATGATTCGTACAGCGGATTCTGCATCTGTCAGGGATTCTGTTCCGGACTCTACACTTGCGCAAAACTGTGCAAGGCTGTTGTCCAGGGCATTGCCTTCTTCCAGGTGTACGGCAGAGAAATTATCCGGATCATTATGATCATACAGCATCAGTGTATCCGGAGCTTTGATCTCATCAAAAACAAGTGTTTTATCCGTTCCGCCCAGAATGATCCTGCGCTCTTTGGCCGTGGAGACCCAGCTTGCGGTCAGTGCCGCTGAAAACTCCTTATATTTTAAGAGCATGAATGCAATCGCCGGGTGTGGAAATCCCAGCTTTTCCCCCAGAGAATAGACAGTGTCAGGTTCCGCGCCATCTGTCAAATGATCGATGATGGAAATATCATGCACTCCCAGGTCATAAAGAACAGAGACATCTGATCTGGCTCCGCCAAAGCTGGTTCTGCGCATTTCCATGTATCGGATCTCTCCGAGACAGTTTTTCTCAAGCAGCTCCTTCATTTTACGAACTGC
>CADBNQ010000230.1 GCA_902796045.1 uncultured Lachnospiraceae bacterium
AAACGTTCATAGTCAATGACACTGCCTGACTCAGGCTGCTCATGGTCCATCTGAAAAAGCATCTTTTCATGCCGCTTCCTGCTGACCGGCCCGGCTTCCTCCGGGACCGGATGATCCCTCATATACAAGGCGGCTCCCTCTCCGATAGCCTGCTCAAACCGCTCATCCTTCAGGACCTCCTTCATGGCAAGGATCACAGACCTGTCATCGCCGGTCCGAAGATATTTCTTCTTAAGAAAACGGTCTGCTGTCCTTTTCCTTTTAGGCGCATGATAATACTCCCGAACAAAGGACTCTGCATAGAGGTGGATCAGATAGAGAAAATCACGGGCTCCCTCCTTTAAGACCCATTCTGTCCTGACCCACCGGTCCTTGTGGACACTGCCATAAGAAGGACGGCTGTCCAGAAAGCAGGTATCCGCCAAAGTGATCCGGCGCTTGGTTCCCAGAGCCCGTCTCCTGACAGGCAGGATCTCAACCTCCGTGCTGGTCTCCTGTCCCGCCGTCAGAAACCTGCGGAAGAGGTGTCCGCTGTTGTCGCCAAATGTCTGGTCAAGAGCGGAAAACACCTGGGGCATAGCAGACCAGGTTGCCTCCACAAAAGGTTTATCTCCATTTATCTCCTCATCCTTCAGCAGACGGGCATATTTCTTTACAAAAAGATCCGCCCTGGCAAAGCGGCCCTGCCTGATCTCGCCAATCAGGTCATACCTCCAGTAAAGGTCCCGGGCAATCAGTCCCGTCCTGATCTCTTCTGCCATATCAGGATGAGCAATCAGGAAGGAAAGGCATAGTCTTAACAGATAATCGGCAGAATCAGACACAGACCCGGCTGGGGCAGAGGCAGCCTTCTGCATGGCATCCCATGTCAGAAAAACGGATGCAAGAGCAGCAGCCGGGCCGGAAGCTGTATAAGATGACGGCAAAGATTCAATCTGGTGCAGCTCATTGGCCAGCTCCAGAAGGTAGAGTCTTCCATAGTACTCCTCACCTGACACAAACTGCCTCGTGGCACAGGAAGGTTTTCTGCTGTAGTAATACAGGAGCTGGTCATCAGTCAGTTCTGCCGGAAAATGAACCTCCATCTCCAGCGGCACCGCAGGAAGACTCGCATCCTGCAAGCCTTCAAGGTCCCGGAGAATCTGGCACTCTTCCACAAATCTCCTGCCCTCATCCTGATCAAAATTCAGGCCGAAGGCGCCCCTTCGCCTGCTGTTTTCCGCCCTTTTATACCTTTTAAAGTCTTCCAGGATAATCTCCGGAGTCTTCTCTTGTCCGTACATTTCATAAACCTCCGCGCCGGATATGCCGCACCCGGTTGATTATAAGCCAAATAATAAATGAAAAACAAAAACCGGGTTTCCATGTAACTATAATACACGAAAACCCGGCAATCTGGGAAGGGCAATTTATTGCATCACCGGTCCTCCACAGGGATGAAAGGCTGGTGGCTGCCCACATATTTATAGGCAGGACGGATGATCTTGCCTTTATTGATCAGTTCCTCCAGACGATGAGCGCTCCAGCCCGGCATCCGGGCTATGGCAAAGAAAGGTGTGAACAGCTCTTCCGGGATGTCCAGCATGGTGTAAACAAAACCGCTGTAGAAATCAACATTGGCACAAACCGCCTTGAACATCCGGCGCTGCCTGGGGATCAGGTCAGCCGCGATCCTTTCCACCCTGTCGTAAAGGGCAAATTCTTTCTGCCTGCCTTTCTCCTCTGCCAGCTTGCGGGCGTATTCCTTCAGAATCACTTCCCGGGGATCTGACAATGTATAGACGGCGTGGCCCATGCCGTAGATCAGTCCCATCCTGTCGAAGACCTCCTTGTTCATGATCTTCTTCAGGTACTCTTCTATTTCATGCTCATCCTCCCAGTCCATGACATTGGCCTTGATATCCTTGAACATCTGATGCGCTTTCAGATTGGCGCCGCCGTGACGGGGTCCCTTCAGGGAACCGATGGAGGCAGCAGTGGATGAATAGGTATCTGTCCCGTACGAGGTGACCACGTGGGTGGTGAATGTAGAATTATTTCCACCGCCGTGCTCAGCGTGAAGGATCAGGGCGATATCCAGAACCTTGGCCTCGAGCTCTGTAAACTTCCCGTCAGGCCGAAGCATTCTTAATATGTTTTCCGAGAAGGAAAGGCCTCTTTCCGGATTCCTGATGAGCAGGGTCTTGTCCTGTCGGAAATGCAGGTAGGAATGGTAGGAATAAATGGTGATCAGGGGAAGCTTTGCGATCAGGTCCAGAGACTGCCGCAATGCATTCGCGGGGGAGATATCCTCCGGGTTATCATCATAGGTGTATAAGGTCAGCACACATCTCTGCATGGCGTTCATGATATTAGGATTGGACGCCTTCATGATCACATCCCGGACAAAACGCCCGGATATCTCCTGCAGACCAAAGAGAACGTCGAGAAAGCGCTCCATTTTGTCGGCATCCGGCAGTTTGCCGAAAAGGAGCAGGTAGATAACCTCCTCAAAGCCGAAACGCTTATCCTTCTGCTCTCTGACCAGATCCTTGATATTGATCCCCTGATAATAGAGTCTTCCCTCAGCAGGAATCTGTTTTCCTTCTATCAGCTCATATCCGTTGACATCGGATACTTCTGTCAAACCTGTGAGGACACCCTTACCTGATGAATCACGCAGACCTCTTTTGACATCATACTCAACATAAAGGTTGGGATTAATCCGATGGGTATGTATAAGCTCCTCTTCCAGGGATTTCATCTTACTCTTCCATTCTTCTGTCGTATTAAGCTGTAATAATTCACTTACCAATGGTTGGATCCTCCTTCCTATTTTATTTTGCACAGTATGAAAGATAGTTTACTATAAAATGAAATCTTTTTCAACTAATTTTTCATCGGAATAAAGATGGCGTTTCTCTCTTAAGCTCCTAATCGAATCCGTGCGCTCTCCGTTATCACTCTGGTCGGTTCTTGTGTGGTCCACCGGATCACCTGCCCTCGCGGATCGTTTATCAGGAAAATGCAGTCTGGACTTTTCTATTATTCACGACAGACTATAGAGATCGCCAGAAAGATTTCCGAAAATCCTCCTATAGGGCTCTTGACAAATGCTTATGCAGGTCCTATAATGGCAATAAACACACCACCCCCGGGGGGTATCATGTGGAAGCGGGACTTTTAATCATTGCATGCCAGACATTCTGGCTGTGGAGGGTTCATTATGCAGGCAGATCATACAAAAGTCATGCGTCTTCTGAAAACTGCCAGAGGACAGATGGACGGCATTATTAAGATGGTGGAGGAGGACCGGTACTGTATCGACATTTCCCACCAGCTGATGGCCACTGAAGCTATCCTGAACAAGGCAAATAAAGAAATACTTGCAGCGCATCTGAAGCACTGCGTCTCCCATGCCCACTCCCAGGAGGAGCAGGAGGAAAAGATCGACGAGCTGGTCTCCATGCTCGGCAAGATCCTGAAATAATATTTTTAGAAAGGAGCCCTTTGACTTATGAAACAATACAATGTCACCGGCATGACCTGCGCGGCCTGTGTGGCCCGTGTGGAAAAAGCGGTGAATAAAGTGGACGGAGTAACAGAATGTGCCGTAAGCCTTTTGACCAATTCCATGGGCGTTGAGGGAAGCGCCTCAGAGAGCGATATCATAGCGGCAGTAGAGAAGGCCGGTTACGGGGCTTCTGTCAAAAACACCGGCCGGACTGGCGAAAAGGCCGGACCAGGCCAGACCACTGTACCTAATTACGACGATGCCCTGAAGGATACAGAGACACCCCGGCTGAAGCGGCGACTGCTGGCCTCCGTCGGTTTTCTCCTGGTCCTCATGTACTTTTCCATGGGACACATGATGTGGAGCTGGCCCATTCCCTCCTGGTTTGAAGGCAACCATGTAGCCATGGGACTTTTCCAGCTGCTGCTGACGGTCATCATCATGGTGATCAACCAGAAGTTTTTCATCAGCGGGTTCAAAAGTCTTATGGCCGGTGCCCCCAACATGGACACCCTGGTGGCTCTGGGAGCAGGTGCCTCCTTCGTATACAGCGTATACGCCCTTTTTGCCATGACAGATGCCCAGGTCAAA
>CADBNQ010000231.1 GCA_902796045.1 uncultured Lachnospiraceae bacterium
GACCCATTCACACGGATACCTTTTTCCATGGTCAGGCTGGCACCGTCACAAAGAACCAGGGTAACCTCTGCGTCCGGAGCGATGCCGATACGGTTTTTGAAGGTAATACTGTTCTTTGCAACATAGATGCCGCTTTTAAGCTGAGTACTGCCGGAGTCTTCCACATTCGACATGAGCTTATACTCGTCTGTCTCAACGGATGTACTGACGACTTTGCTGCCGTTCCATGCTCGTGTAAAATATCTCACCAGATTTGAGCCTGTTACAATCTTCACCTCGTTATTGATCAGACGGATCAGGTATCCCTCATCGGAATTGAAAATAAACTGCGGGTCTTTGTCCTGCCCGTTATACTTACTATAATCAGTGGTAATCACACCATTGCCGCCTGCACTGGTCACACCCAGGAGCGCGTCATCTATAAAGGAGCCGGTCACAGTCATGGTCGGATGAAGTGCGCGCAGATAGATATTATCACCCCGCGTTGCGGTGTTATCCTTCACTATGGGATTGCCGGATACATTCATCGTGCCGTTTTGCAGGATACCGCCGCCCTGGCTGGTACTGTCTTCTCCCAGAGCCTTGTTCTTCTGAATCTGACCACCGGACAGGGTCAGCGTTCCGCTGTTGTAGATACCGCCGCCGTGGTAACTGACAGCAGTATTATATGAGATGATGCCGCCGGTCATCGACAGGGTTCCTGTATTATAGATGCCGCCGCCACTTTTGCCGGCTTTGTTGTGTGTGATGGTTCCGTCCTCAAGAACCAGTTCGCCACTGTTGACGATACCGCCGCCGTCTTCCTTATTGTTGCCGCCGGTAATGCGGCCCTTATAGCCATAATGGGAATCCTTTATGGTCAGCTTTCCCTTATTGATGATGACGCATCCGTCAGAGCGCGCTCCGGCATCCTCCAGTCCGCGGTCAATGTAACAGCCGTTCAGGTTGAGTGTAACCACTTTGCCCTCGGGAACCGTCAGGGGACCGCCGCCCTGTCCTGGTGTCACAGTTTTCTTTAAGATGATCTCACCGCCGTTGTTGAAGGCACTTTGCAGCTCCGCCCAGGTGGTGACCTTAGTCGGTTCATCTATCGTATTTACACCAGCATATGATATGATCCCCATATTGCTGATCATAAGCATGGTACTTAACAGGAATGCTGAAATACGCATTAAACTATGTTTATTTCCTTTCATATTTTTTCTCCTATCATATTCAAGATTCTCTCGCGAGTCTTCTCCCATCTGATAAATGAAACCGATGGTATCCTGTCAATATTTCATCCTTGTATTGTCCCATTTCTCTGTTGTCTATTTTACAATACAATAGCATAAAAGTGAATCAAAATGCTTAAGATTTTTGATATATCCGCCTTCGAAACTACGACATCGTCGACTGTCCTCAACGACTTTTATCATATCATACTTCCTATGGTTTTCACAGTGAATATATGGTACAATTACAGCAGAAATACTCTATAAATCATATGCCGAAATACCAGACTGACATTGGGTTTGAGAGGGGGATTTACTATGGCTAAATCACAGACACAGATTACAAATGAACAGACTGCTGCAATGGGGATGGATATTCTGTCTTCATTCCGTGAGGAGACGAAACATCCCATGGAGTGTACTACTGCCCTTCTTTTGAAACTGCTTGATGACAACAAGGATACGGAATACGGCCGCAAGTACGGTTTCAGGGACATTAAGACAGTGGAGGACTACCAGAAGAAAGTACCCGTTGTTGTCTACGATGATATCGCTCCCTATCTGGAACGCATGATGGACGGGGAGAAAAATGTGCTTACAGCTTACGAATTTGAGCATTTCAACGAGACCTCCGGGACCGTCGGAGTCCCCAAAGTTGTCCCCATGACAGAGATGCAGACGGATGTATTCTCAAAATACAACCACCTTCTCATGTACGGACTTCTGGATGAGAATGTGGAACATGACTGGATGAATGGCCGTGCCTTCTGCACATCCAGCGGAACCTACCGTACTCTGCCCAGCGGACTGACTGTGGGCGAGGCCTCCTCAAAGATGGCGGACCACATCAAGGGCGGAAAGGTTGCCCTTGATGCCATGATCCGGACCATGTACACTTCTCCCCTGGAGGGACTCAGCCCGGAGGACGGCGTCGACAACAAGTATATCCATACCCGCTTCGCCCTGATGGACAGGGAAGTTCGTGGGCTGATCACAGGCTTTTACAGTGTTGCAGTGATTTTTCTGCACTATATCGAGACGCACTTCGATCTCCTGATCCATGATATCGAAACCGGCACCATATCGGATGAGATTGAAATGCCGGATCATGTGCGCGAGTCCCTTCTGACCAAGATCGAGCCCATGCCGGAAAGAGCCAAAGAACTCAGGGAAGCTTTCAGGGAGGGGACAGAAGGCCCCTGGGTTAAGAAGGTCTGGCCCCACTTCTCCTATCTTTCGGGAGCAGGCGGGGACGGCTTCGAAATCTATGACCGGGATTTGAAAGACAACTATACCGGACCCGGCATCTCCAATATCTATTCCGGTGTCACGGCTTCAGAAGGACTCTGGTCTGTTCCGGCAGGCATCAATGATTTTGACAGTATTATCGCGCCGTCCGCCGCTTTCGTGGAATTCCTTCCTGTGGAGGCAGGCGATGATTTCAGCCAGTGTATTACCCTTGACAAGCTTGAGGAGGGGAAGACCTATGAGCTGATCATCACCAATCTGAGCGGATTCTGGCGCTATCGCATGAGTGATGCTGTCAAGGTTACCGGATTTTATAACAAGACGCCCAAAGTCCAGTTTATGTACCGGGTCAACCGCACCATCAATCTGGCGGAAGAAAAGACAACAGAGAAAGCGCTCCAGATCACGGTGGAGAACACGGCAAAGGAAATGGGCATCGAACTGGCGGATTTCACCGTCTACCCCAACACAGATGTCTCCCCCAACCGCTATGATTTTCTGATCGAACCCAAAAAGGATATCCGTGAATTCGACCTGGAGAAACTCAGGGAGTGTGTATTTAAATACCTGTGCGAGGCAAATCCCGTCTATTACGATTGCTATGAGGACAGTTGGCTGGATAAGCCTGAAGTGTATTTTCTGCAGCCGGAGACCCAGTTCCTCTACAGGGATATGATGGTCATGAGAGGGGCCTCCATGAACCAGCTCAAGCCGGTCCGGGTCATCATGAATGAAAGGCAGCGCAGGTTCTTCTATGGACTGCGGATGGATACAGTACAGATATGATATCAATGAAAAATAACAAACAGCCCAATGAGACAGCCTACTATAACGGCACCATATATACTGCAGATGACATGAAACCGACAGCCCGGGCCTTCCTGGTGAGGGACGGCCGCTTTGTTGCTGTCGGGAACGATGAGGATGTGAAGGACTGTCCCGTCAGAGTTGATCTCAAGGGAAAATGCGTCGTCCCCGGCTTTGTCGATTCACACTGTCACGCATTTGCGGGAATCACTAAAGCCGCAGCTGGTTTTCTTTTCCTGGATCCCCGGACAAAGCCTGAAGATCTGGGAGAGGCCCTGGTCTCTCTGACCGAGGAAGAAGAGGACAGTCAGTCCGGTCCTCTTCTGGTTATGGGAATCCAGCTCACCCAGGGCGCTTTCGAGGCAAAGGACATCGACAGGGTTATCAATAACAGGCCGGTGCTCATATTCAGCGATGACGGCCATGCTCTCCTGCTCAACAGCAAGGCCATGGAGGTCCTGGGGATCGACCGGGATACGGAGGATCCTGGCCGGGAGAGCTATTTTCAGAGAGACCCGCAGGGTAATCCTACGGGCCTTGTGATTGAGATTCCTGCTATGATGCGGTGTCAGAGTCTGGTGGATGACGCTGTCACAGGGGATGCTGAGCTGGAAGAGATTATTGAGGACATTCTCAATGCCTATGCCAACTATGGCTATACGACGATCTTTGAAGCTATGTCCGCAGACGATGATGAAACCAGGACTTTTAAAGTCCTTAAGGAAATGGACCGCAAAGGGACTCTTACCCTCCGTATATCGGCAAGCTTCGGCTATCATGGTGAGAGTATCCTGAGCGCCGAAGAGGCCATGGCCTGTCTGAAGATACTGCGTGACCAGTTCAGCTCGGACCATCTTCACCCTGACACTCTAAAGCTCTTCACCGATGGCACCATCGAAGACCATACTGCCCTCCTCCATGAGCCCTATGCGGATTCTCCGGATTATTCCGGAATCCCGGCCACTAACCCGGATGAACTTAAGATGGCTGCCAGGATGGCTGCCGAAGAAGGCTTTAATATACACATCCATGCAATCGGAGATGGCGCGGTCTGCCTGGCCCTGGATACTCTCTGTTCCCTGGACCCTGGGTCCGGGACCAAAACGATAGCCCACAATCAGCTGTACAGTGAGGAGGAAGTGGAGAGAATTATCGCCAAAAAGGACATTTTCTTCCAGACTACACCCCACTGGGCCACGAGCGATGAC
>CADBNQ010000232.1 GCA_902796045.1 uncultured Lachnospiraceae bacterium
AATGGTCAGTTTTTACACGCTCATAACAGCCTCTCTTTTGTTGGTCAGTGCCAAACTTCAGGACATCATCGGTAAACGAAATATTTTCCTTATGGGTATCATTGTCTACGGTGTTGGAGACTTGATGGCGGCCCTGAGTCCGAATGCCACGATACTCTTTATAGGCTGGTCTCTCCTGGAAGGTATAGGAAGTGCTTTAATGGCTCCGGCTTTGATTTCTATTATCACCGGAACCTACGATGGGATACATAGAACAAAGGCACTTGCAGTGGTAAGCACCATGGCAGGCGTCGCGGTAGCGATTGGTCCCCTGTTTGGCGGTGTGGTTACAACATTTCTCTCCTGGCGTTTCGGCTTTGGTTTTGAGCTGATTGTTATTGCCTTTGTGCTGACCCAGTATCGAAAGATCAAAGATTTCCCCAGAACTGCCTCACGGAAGGATTTGGATATTACGGGGGCCGTCTTATCTGCTGCAGGTCTGCTTTTATTCATGATAGGAATCCTGCAGTTATCTGAAAAAAACGCAAAGCTTTGTATAATTCTGGTAATCATCAGTATCATGATCTTACTGGCTTTTGGAATCTTCGAGCTGCGATACAGCAAGGCCGGCAAAGTGCCCCTCTTTGATGTCCGATTACTGAAAAATCGTAATCTGAGAAATGGAACACTGGTGCGGCTGCTCTCATCCTTTGTGATGTCTGGTACACTGTTTGCTATATCTGTTTTTCTGTTGTCCGTATTGAAGCTGTCGGCATTTGAAACGGGTCTGATCCTTTTGCCCATGACGGTGGGAATGATGTTGGTATCTTTTATTGCACCAAAAATGGCGATGAAAATAGGCCATAAATATACTATGGCCCTGGGATTTGTGATAGCAATCGGGGGATGTTTTATCCTGCGTAATCGGTTCAGCCCTGATGCCGGTTTCATGAGTCTCTTTCCCGGTCTGTTGATACTTGGGGCAGGATTGGGTTTTCCTACGTCACTCAGCGTAGATGTGCCTCTGGCAACGGTTCCGCCTCAGGAACAAAACAGCTGCTCAGGATTGGTCTCGACAGGACAAAATCTGGGTTTGTCTATGGGAATCGCTATGATAGGTGTTGTCCTGATTTTGGGAGCAGTCAATGGACTGCGGGAGGCGATTAACACTTATACACCTTTGAATTTGTCCAAAGAAGCATTCAGAGCGAATGCGGAAATGTATATGCAAAAGATGGGGAATGTTGATCCTTTGACATTGAAGGTAAAGGATCAGGAAGTATACCAGACGATTATCAATGTCATCTATCAGGATGCCATGGGAGTGGTTATGATGGTGGTTGCAGGCGTGATGGTGCTGGGGATCATTTTGACATTTTCATTAAAGGATATAAAGAAGCAAACTTTAACTTGATAAGGAGTAATGCACTGCCATGATTGACATGAAAAGAGCTTACACAGAGTTTGACCATTATCTGGATGGTTTTGACAGAAACAATGAAAAGATCAGATTGAAGATCATCCATACAAATGAAGTAGTGCACTGTGTCAGAGAGATAGCAAAGAGAATGAATCTTTCACAGGAGGATCGGGAGCTTGCAGAGTTGATAGCACTATTGCATGATATCGGCCGATTCGAGCAGGTGAGAAGATATGATAGCTTTGAACCCTGTACCATGGATCATGCGCATTTTGGAGTGGAGCTTTTATTTGGGACGGACGATCCCTGGATTCGCTCTTTTGTAGCGTCTGACCAGTGGGATGAGATTATCCGGGAAGCCATTGGCCGACACAGCGAGTATTCTGTGGGATTCATAGAAGATGAGAAAACTCTGTTCCATGCTCAATTGATCCGAGATGCAGATAAGCTGGACAACTGCCGGGTAAAACTTGTCGATGACATAAAAGTGCTTCTGGGCATAGATGTATGGGAAGCAGGTGCCCAGCCTGTCACTGATACAGTCTTTCAGGCATGTATGGATCACAGGTCTGTCAGATCGGGAGATCGGATCACAAAGATGGATTACTGGCTGTCCTATATTGCCTATTTCTTTGATATTAATTTCAGGGAAACTTTTCAGATCATTAAGGAAAATGATTTTGTAAACCGGATCATAGACAGGATTCCCTATTCTAATCCGGATACCAGGGAAAAGATGGAGCAGATCCGCCAGATGGTGAATGATTATATTGACGTAAGAATATGAAGACTTCCCAAAAAACTGAAAAAAGATAAGGAAGATCACGATGAAAAAAGACCAGAAGATGGGTCAGAGAGCAGAAGATCTTTATGGAGACATCATTCATCTGCCCCATTTCGAACCAAAAAACCATAAGAGGATGTCCCTTAACAAAAGAGCAGCCCAGTTTGCACCATTTGCGGCACTTACCGGCTATGGGGATGCCATCATAGAGGCGTCCCGGTTTACAGAAAAGAATATAGATCTGTCGGAGGATGCTTCGGACCAGATGGACAGGATGATTGTCCATCTGCAGGAGGAGATAGAAAGAGGGAAGGAACCGGAGATATCGATGGTCTGTTTCCTCCCCGATGATAAGAAAGACGGGCGAAACTTCATGGAGGTAACTGGCAGGGTAAAGAAGATCGATGCCTATGACAGGGCCCTGATCTTTCAGGATGGTCAAAGGATACTGATCAAAAACATTGTAAATATGGATAAAGCATAACGATGCAGGAGGAGTGACAGGATGCGACTTTTTGCGGCAATTGAGTTGTCCGATGAAATGAAAAAAGCAATTACCAAAACCATGCATGAACTGAAGAAAAAGGGTGTAGGAGGGAGCTATGTCCCTATGGCGAATCTGCATCTTACCTTGGCTTTTCTAGGAGAAATAGATGATCCCGGTTCTGTTAAGGATGCCCTTGGAACTATCTCTTTTAAGCCATTTCGGTTGGCATTTGCTGACCTTGGCAGTTTTGGAAACCTGATCTGGATTGGCGCAAAAGGAAATCAGGGCTTATCATCAGCGGCAAGAGTCGTGAGGGAGGCTTTAGATCATGCAGGTATAGAATATGACCGGAAGAAGTTCAAACCACATATCACTATTGTACGCAGAGCCTCTGGAAACTGGAAGGGGATTGCTCCGCCGAAGGGTGATATGATGGTAAAAAAGATATCCCTGATGAAAACGACATTTAAAGATGGACGGCCTGTTTACACTGAAATCGGGTCCTTCCC
>CADBNQ010000233.1 GCA_902796045.1 uncultured Lachnospiraceae bacterium
AAAGTCGGGACTACCATCGGTCAGGACCTGAGCCAGCTGGGGTTTAATCTGGATTTTGCCCCTGTAGCAGATGTGATGACCAACGAAAGCAACACGGAGATCGGCGACCGCAGTTTCGGGAGTGACCCCAAACTGGTTTCCGATATGGTCTCAGAAGTGGTACAGGGACTGCAGTCCCAGGGGGTCAGCGCGACCCTGAAGCATTTTCCCGGCCAGGGGGACAGCGGAGAGGATACGCACAGGGGTTACGTCAACCTGGATACCTCCATTGACAGGCTGAGAGATGTGGAGTTTGTTCCCTTTGAGGGCGGAATCAGGGCCGGGGCTGATCTGGTCATGGTCTCCCATGTGGCCGTCAGCAATATTACGCAGAATGAAGTGCCCGCCTCCTTATCCTCGCTTATGGTAAAGGACATTCTCCGGGAAGAACTGCAATTTGACAATATCATCATCACTGATGCCATGAATATGAAAGTGATCACGAAGTTTTATGATCCTGCCCAGGCCGCAGTCATGGCTGTCCAGGCAGGAAATGATATGATCCTCATGCCTGATGATTTTCAGGAGGCTTACAGCGGGATCCTGGAGGCTGTTGAAGAGGGAGACCTGTCAGAACGTGCCATCAATGATGCCGCCGAGAGGATCATCACAGTAAAAATACGAAGGGGCATTATACCCCTGGATGCTGAGATTCTCCAATGACCCACTGCCAGCTTTTATACCTTGCATGTGGGTTTATTATATGGTATTATATGTCGGATTGTAATCAGGAGGTTTTTACACATGTACGATAAATATCAGAGTCCTCTTTCAGAGCGCTATGCCAGCAAAGAGATGCAATACATTTTCTCACCGGAAAAGAAGTTTAAAACCTGGCGAAAGCTGTGGATCGCTCTGGCAGAGACAGAATACGAACTCGGCCTTTCCAGCATCAGCAGGGAACAGATCGAAGAACTGAAGAAGCATGCTGACGATATCAATTATGACGTGGCACTGGCCAGAGAGAAGGAAGTGCGTCATGATGTCATGAGTCATGTATATGCTTATGGCGTGCAGTGCCCTGATGCAAAGGGAATCATCCATCTGGGCGCTACATCCTGCTATGTCGGTGACAACACAGATATCATCATCATGACTGAGGCTTTAAGGCTGGTCCGGGTCAAGCTGCTCAACGTGATTGAGAAGCTGGCCGATTTTGCCATGAAGTATAAAGACCTTCCTACCCTGGCCTATACCCATTTCCAGCCGGCCCAGCCCACCACTGTCGGGAAGAGAGCAGCCCTGTGGCTCAACGAGCTCATGCTCGACTATGAGGACCTGGATTATGTGCTCTCTACCATGAAGCTTCTGGGCTCAAAGGGAACAACCGGTACGCAGGCCAGTTTTATGGAGCTGTTTGAGGGTGACCATGAAACGATCCGGAAGATTGACGGGATGATCGCCAAAAAAATGGGCTTTGAATCCTGTTACCCGGTATCCGGCCAGACCTATTCCAGGAAGGTAGACAGCAGGGTGATCAACGTGCTTTCAGGGATTGCCCAGTCTGCCCACAAGTTTTCCAATGACATCAGACTGCTCCAGCACATGAAAGAAATCGAAGAACCTTTTGAGAAGAATCAGATTGGTTCTTCTGCCATGGCTTACAAGCGGAACCCTATGCGGAGCGAACGGATGGCCTCGCTGGCCAATTATGTGATGTCCGACGTGATGAATCCGGCCATCGTCGCTGCCACGCAGTGGTTTGAGAGAACCCTGGATGATTCTGCCAACAAGCGTCTTTCTGTCCCGGAGGCTTTCCTGGCTGTAGACGGCATACTGGATCTCTATCTGAACGTGGTGGATGGTCTGGTAGTCTATCCCAAGGTGATAGAAGCCCATCTCATGAAGGAACTTCCCTTTATGGCAACAGAGAATATTATGATGGATGCAGTCAAGGCAGGAGGAGACCGGCAGGCCCTCCATGAGTGGATCAGGCAGCATTCCATGGAAGCGGGTCGTCTGGTGAAGGTAGAAGGAAAAGAAAATGATCTTCTTGAACGGATTGCTGCTGATCCGGCATTCGGTCTGTCAGCTGATCAGCTTTCAGAGATCATGAAGCCCTCCGCTTTTGTGGGAAGAGCTCCGCAGCAGACAGAAGAATATATCAGGGATGTCGTGCGTCCCCTGCTGGAGGAGAATAAAGAAAAGCTTGGGCTGAAGGCAGAGATCAATGTATAAGAAAGAAAATAAAAAAGAAACTAATGTGATCGGGCAGGCAACCATTCTGATGGCTGCTGGGATCGTCGTCCGCATCATCGGTGTTTTATACCGCAGCCCTCTGACCAGTATTATCGGGGATGAGGGAAATGGCTATTACAGCATTGCCTACAACATCTACATGATGATCCTTCTGGTATCTTCATACAGTATCCCCATGGCTGTCTCCAAGGTGATTTCAGGGAAACTGGCCCTGAAGCAGTACCGTGATGCCGGAAGAGTGCTGGTCTGCGCTCTGATTTATGTCATGGTTGTCGGAGGGATCGCCTCCCTGTTCACATTTTTCGGGGCATCTTTCCTGATCCCTGAGAGCCAGTCTGGTGCTGTGCCGGTCCTTCGGGTCCTTGCGCCTACCATCTTCTTTTCAGGCTTTCTGGGTGTGTTCAGAGGTTATTTTCAGGCGCATGGCACTATGGTCCAGACGTCAGTATCACAGATCATAGAACAGATTGCCAATGCAATCTTCAGCGTCGGTATGGCCATAGTCTTTATCAGGCTGCTGTCGGGAAATGATTCTGCCCGCGTCCCTGTGTTCGGAGCCATGGGCAGTGCCATGGGTACAGGGGCCGGTGTACTGGCAGGCCTTCTGTTCATGCTGGTGGTCTACTACGGCAACCGCAGGTATTTCCAGAGAAAAATGCGCAGGGATGCCTCAGGGGTCATAAGTTCTTATCGTGAGATATTCCGGGTCATCATCCTGATGGTGACGCCCGTCATATTAAGTACCTTTGTTTATAATATCAGCCCCATCCTGGATCAGACTCTTTTCTGTGATGTCATGGATTTTAAGGGGATGGAGGCAAAAGCTGCCACGACCCTCTACGGCGTGTTTGCTACCAAGTATATCGTGCTGATGAATGTGCCCGTTGCTCTTGCCAACTCCATGTCTACAGCCATGATCCCGTCTGTGTCCTCTACCTATACCCTGCGTGACATGGACAGGTGCGGGGCTCATGTGAAGCAGGCCATTCATTTTACCATGATGATCAGTATTCCGGCCGCCGCCGGCTTATGTGCCATGGCCAGGCCCATTATGGAGGTCCTGTTTCCACAGAGAGATACTATTGACCTGGCTGTAGCTCTGCTGCGCTTCGGCTGTGCCGGGACGGTCTTTTCCTGTCTGTCCACTGTATCAAACGGTATCCTGCAGGGAATCGGCAAGGTTGAGATCCCGCTGAGGAATTCAGCGGTAGCCCTTGTGCTCCATCTGGTCATCCTGACCCCGCTTCTGCTTCTGACGAATATGAAGCTCTACGCGATGGTGATCGCCACCATGGCCTATAATCTGATGATGTGCATTTTTAACAGCCTGGGTGTAAGAAAGTATCTGGGCTACAGGCAGGAGATACGCAAAACCTTTGTGATTCCGGCGATCTCCGCCGTGATCATGGGCCTTTTCGGCTATGTCTTTTATCAGGGCATCTGGTTTCTGGCCAGTCCTGTCCTTTTGCTTCTGCTGCCGGTCAGACTCGTTGTCCTGCTGGCTATGATGCTGTCCATCCTTTTCTGTGTGGCAGTCTATTTTGTGGCTGAGCTCAAACTGGGGGGAGTCACCGAGGAAGAGCTGTCAGGATTTCCGAAGGGAACAGCCCTGATCCGCTTAGGCCGGAAGCTGCAGCTTTTATAAACAGATCAATGAGATTCTGATTGAGTCTGAAATTCCATGCCAGGTTTTCCTGGCTTTACTATGAACATAAATCTGCGTATATGAAAGAGGTAAGATATGAAGATCCTTTCCGTTGCGATACCAAGCTATAATTCTCAGGACTATATGAGCAACTGCATTGAGAGCCTCCTTCCGGTCGGAGAAGATGTAGAGATACTGATTGTAGATGACGGGTCAAAGGATGACACCGGCCTGATCGCCGACCGCTATCAGGAACAGTATCCTGGGATCGTTCGTGCCATTCACCAGGAAAACGGGGGACATGGAGAGGCGGTCAATACAGGACTTGCCCATGCCACCGGCTGTTTTTTTAAAGTGGTTGACAGTGACGACTGGGTAGACGAAGAGGCATACAGACAGATCATTGATTTCCTGAAGGAGACTCTGGATCAGGATGAGCCGTTGGATATGCTCATCTCCAATTATGTCTATGAAAAGCAGGGTGCCCTGCACAAAAAGGTGATCCATTATCATTCTATCCTTCCTGAGAATACCTTTTTCGGCTGGGAGGAGATTGGTCATTTCGGGCCCAGTCAGAACATCCTGATGCACTCAGTGATCTACCGCAGGCAGCTTCTTATTGACTGCGGCTTCAGGCTGCCACGGCATACTTTTTATGTAGATAATCTCTTTGTCTACCAGCCCCTTCCATATGTGAAGCGAATGTATTATCTGGATGTTGATTTTTACAGGTATTTTATCGGAAGGGAAGACCAGTCCGTCAATGAGAAGGTAATGATGTCCAGGATCGACCAGCAGATCCGTGTCAACAAGCTCATGATTGACATTTTTGCCAGGCATGAGGAAGAGCTTGCAGGGACAAAGCTGGAAGAATATATGCTGCATTACCTGTCCACCATCACTCTGGTGACTTCGGTACTCCTGATTAAGATGAAGACAGATGAAGCAGAGATACAGAGAGCCGATGTCTGGAAGTATCTGGAAGAACATTCTCCAAAGGCCTTCCAGGTTCTGAAACATTCAACCCTCGGGCATCTGTCCAGTTCGAGAAACAAACTGTCAGAGAAGATTACCCGGGGAGGCTACAAGATTGCACAGAAGTGGTTCGGATTCAATTAAGCAGTTCAGAAAAGGCGATTTCTGGCTGCTGCTGGTATTTATACTGGCTGCCCTGCTGGCAGCGGCTTTCCTGAGCTTTACCGGCACAAAAGGGTCTGCCGTGATCGTCACTGTCGATGGACATTTCTATGGTTCGTATCCCTTAAACGAGGAACGTAAGATTATTATCACTCCGTCGCATGGATCCCGGGGCCGGTCAGGCAGTAAGGAAGAAGACTTCACAAATACCCTGGTGATAAAAAACGGTTTTGCCGAGATGACCGGGGCCGATTGTCCGGATCAGATTTGTGTGAAACACCGGCCTGTTCATAAGACAGGAGAGACCATCATCTGTCTGCCCCACAAAGTGATCGTGAGGATTACAGGAGATGACAGCTCCGGTTCGGATCAGGTCGACGCAGCTGCAGAGTGAACGATTTTCACTTTATAGGAAATTACGATTTCCTATAAAGCAAAACCCTCCGGGAGGATGCACACGCCGCACAAAGGAAGGCAGCTGAGCTGCCGTGCGGCGGCGCGCAAAGTCCTGCTGCGCTCATCCCTCAAGATTGAGGGGTAGGGGAATTGATGTCCGCTTGCGGACTTTAATCTAGATTTTTAAAGAAAGAAGGTAGAAAGGTATGGGACTTCTTACTTTTAAAGGCGGCCTCCATCCTTATGATGGAAAAGAGCTGAGCAAGGACAAACCGATTCAGGAATACCTGCCTGAGGGGGAACTTGTCTTTCCGCTGAGCCAGCATATCGGTGCTCCGGCTGCCGCATGTGTAAAGAAGGGTGACAGGGTTCTTGCCGGCCAGAAGATTGCTGAAGCAGGAGGCTTTGTCTCCGCCAATATCCACAGCTCTGTATCCGGCACGGTAAAGAAGATCGAGCCGCGTCTGACCGTAAACGGAGCCAGGATAAACTGTATTGTCATAGAAAACGATGGTGAATATGAGACAGTTGAGTTTTCTCCTGTCACATCCCGTGAAAGAAAGGATATCGTTCAGGCGGTGAAGGAAGCCGGGATCGTAGGACTGGGAGGCGCAGGTTTTCCGACCCATGTGAAGCTTTCTCCCAAAGAACCGGAGAAGATCGATACCATCATCATCAACGCGGCAGAGTGTGAACCATATATTACTGCCGACTACCGGTGCATGATGGAGATCCCGGAACAGCTGATCTCGGGGCTGAACCTGATTCTGTCCCTGTTTCCGGAAGCAAAAGGTGTCATCGGTATAGAAGATAATAAACCGGATGCCATTGCAAAGCTTACAGAACTTTGCGCTTCCGAGCCGCGGATCGAAGTGGCGTCACTTAAGACAAAGTATCCCCAGGGTGCAGAGCGATCCCTGATCTATGCCGTGACCGGCCGGTCCATCAACTCATCCATGCTTCCTGCAGATGCCGGTTGTATTGTCGACAATGTGGCTACTGCCATTGCTGTCCATGAAGCGGTCACCCTGGGCAAGCCCCTGTATGAAAGGGTTGTCACTGTGACAGGTGATGCCGTGGTCAGTCCTGGCAATTACAGAGTCAAAACCGGGACAAACGCGGCTGAGCTTGCCAGGGCAGCCGGAGGATTTAAATCCCAGCCGGAGAAGGTAATCTCAGGCGGTCCCATGATGGGCATGGCCCTGTCAACTCTGGATGTGCCCTGCGGAAAGACCTTTTCATCACTTCTGTGTTTCAGCAAAGACGAGGTGGCAGCCTGTGAGCCCGGTCCCTGCATCCGATGCGGCCGGTGCATCAGCGTATGTCCTGCCGGCCTTATGCCTACGAAGCTGTCAGAAGTGGCAGATCATGGTGATTTTGCTCTCTTTGACGCCTTAAATGGCTGTGAGTGTGTAGAGTGCGGATGCTGTTCCTACATCTGCCCTGCCAAGAGAAGACTGACCCAGTCCATGAAGACAGGACGCCGCGAGGCTCTTGCTCTGAGAAGAAAGAAGAAATAACATAAGGAGAGGTTTAGAATATGAATGAACAATTATATCATGTATCAGCCAATCCTCATGTGAGAGATAAGGCTTCTACAAAGAGCATCATGTTTGATGTTATTCTGGCTCTGATGCCGGCCACAGTGTTCGGTTTCTGGAATTTTGGCGGAAGAGCGATCGTCAATACCATCCTGTCTGTGCTGGTATGTGTTGTCAGTGAATACGCCTGGCAGCATTTCATGCATAAAAAGATTACAACGGGTGATTTCAGCGCAGCTCTGACCGGCCTTCTTCTGGCCCTGAACCTGCCGCCTGAAGTACCCTTCTGGATTCCTGTGATCGGCGGGCTTTTTGCCATCATCGTCGTCAAGCAGGTCTTTGGCGGACTCGGCCAGAACTTTATGAATCCGGCCCTGGGAGCAAGATGTTTCCTTCTGATCTCCTTTGCCGGGATCATGACCAATTTCAGCAGTCAGGGACCGGGGACGGTTTTTGATGCAACGACATCCGCCACACCGCTGGCAGCTCTGAAAGCCGGCGAGGCAGTTGATATTCAGGCCATGTTTCTGGGCAATACGGCCGGAACAGTGGGTGAGACCTCTGCATTGCTTCTGATGATCGGCGGTGCCTATCTGCTCATCAAGAGGATCATCAGCTGGAGGATTCCCGTCTGCTATATCGGCACACTCAGCCTTTTTGTCCTCCTCTTCGGCGGACATGGCTTTGACATGTATTATCTTGCCGCCCACCTGTTCGGCGGCGGCCTGATGCTGGGCGCCTTCTTTATGGCAACAGATTATGTAACATCCCCCATTACTCCCCGGGGACAGATTGTTTTCGGTATACTTCTCGGTATATTTACAGGTATTTTCCGTCTGTTCGGAGGGTCTTCAGAAGGGGTATCATATGCCATCATCTTCTGTAATCTCCTGGTGCCCCTGATTGAGCGATTTACAATACCGGCAGCTTTCGGAAAAGGAGGGAAAAAAGATGAATGAATTAGTTAAGGACGGGTTGAAACTTGTCGTTATCACTCTTGTGGCAGGTCTTGTCCTCGGCTTCATCTACGACCTGACCAAAAAGCCCATTGCCCTGCAGGAAGATAAAGCGCAGCAGGAAGCCTATCATGCGGTCTTTCCTGATGCTGCTGATTTTAAAGAGGTGGAAGGCTTTTCTGAGGAGGCTGCCTCAAAGGTGATCTCAGAATATGATAATCCCATAGAGGATCATGGAGGTGACCAGATCACTGCGGCCGTCACTGCCCTGGATGCTTCCGGCAATGTGCTGGGATACATCTTTAATGTGACCACATCCAAGGGGTACGGCGGGGATATCGTCCTCACTGTCGGGATCAGTTCGGACGGTACAGTCAACGGGTATTCTGTCCTTTCCATCGCAGAGACGGCCGGACTTGGCATGCATGCGGCTGATAAGGGCGATGATGCCTGGGCAGCTCAGTTTGAGGGAAAGAAGGCGGAAGCTTTCACTGTTGTCAAGGATGGATCCGGTGCCGATGACGATACCCACATCGATGCCATATCCGGAGCCACCAGAACAAGTAAGGCTGTCACAGGTGCCATAAACAGCTGTCTTGCCTATTTCCGGTCCCTGGAAGGAGGTAATCAATGATGAAGAAGAATAGTCCTGCTGAAAGGCTGGTCAACGGGATCTTCCTGGAGAATCCGACTCTGGTCCTTACCCTGGGCATGTGCCCGACTCTGGCGGTGACCACGTCGGCCATGAACGGCCTGGGCATGGGTCTGACGACCACAGCAGTTCTGATGTTTTCCAATCTGATCATTTCCCTGCTGAGGAACTTTATCCCTGACAGGGTCCGGATTCCCGGATATATCGTGGTCATTGCCTCCCTGGTTACTGTTGTCCAGTTTTTGATGGCGGCTTATTTCCCTGCTCTGAACGCTGCCCTTGGTGTATATATTCCGCTGATCGTGGTAAACTGTATCATCCTGGGTCGTGCGGAGTCTTATGCCGGCAAAAACGGGCCCGTCAGTTCCTTTTTCGACGGACTCGGCATGGGACTCGGTTTTACAGGGGCTCTGACTATCCTCGGTGCCATACGTGAGCTTCTGGGTGCCGGTACTTTCTTTAATATCCAGCTCCTTCCGGAGTCTGTATATACACCTGTCACCATCTTTATTCTTGCTCCCGGGGCATTTCTTGTGCTGTCCTGTATGGTCGCAGCCCAGAACCGTATCAAGAATATGCCTCCAAAGGAGAAGAAAGAAGAAAAAGCTGCAGAGGAACAGAGTGAAGAAGCAGCTGTTATAGAAGAAGCGGAAGGAGGGGTATCATGAAATTGCTGATATTGCTGATCATCAGCTCTGCCGTTGTTAATAATGTTGTGCTGAGCCAGTTTCTCGGCCTTTGTCCCTTCCTTGGCGTATCCAAGAAAGTAGATACTGCTCTGGGTATGGGGGCTGCGGTTATTTTTGTTATCACGATCGCATCCTTTGTGACTGCCTGTATCTACAGATTTATCCTGGCGGCCTTCGGACTTGAATATCTGCAGACGATCGTATTTATCCTTGTTATTGCGGGACTTGTACAGTTTGTCGAGATGTTCCTGAAAAAATCAATGCCGGCCCTGTATGAATCTCTGGGCGTTTACCTGCCACTGATCACGACCAATTGTGCCGTGCTTGGTGTTGCGCTGAATGCTGTCCAGTATGATTACAACATTCTTCAGACGGTTGTCTACGGATTTGGCACGGCTGTCGGCTTTACGATCGCCATCGTCATCCTGGCAGGCCTCCGTGAGAAGATGGAGTTCAATGATATATCATCGTCCTGGCAGGGCATGCCCCTGGTGCTTGTCACAGCAGGTCTGATGTCCATTGCCTTTTTCGGCTTTTCAGGTATCATATAACAGGAGGAAAAATAGATGAATGGAATTATCCTTGCGGCGGTTGTCGTTGGAGGTACCGGACTTGTGATCGCTGCCCTTCTGGGTGTGGCATCTGAGAAGTTTAAGGTTCCTGTTGATGAGATAGAGGTGGCTGTCAGGGAATGCCTTCCCGGCAACAACTGCGGTGGCTGCGGCTTTGCAGGCTGTGATGCCCTGGCCAAGGCGATCGCCTCCGGAGAAGCAAACGTTGATGCCTGTCCGGTGGGCGGCGCTTCCGTGGCCGGACAGATCGCCGGCATCATGGGTGTTGAGGCCCTGGATGCCGAGAAACAGGTTGCCTTTGTCAGATGTGCCGGCAGCTGTGATAAAGCAAAGACAAAATATATCTACTCCGGAAACGAGGACTGTGTCTCCGCAGTCAGTGTTCCCGGCGGCGGTCCTAAGGCCTGCGAATACGGCTGTACCGGTTTCGGTACTTGTGTAAGGGTCTGTGAATTTGATGCCATCCATATTGTAGACGGCATAGCGAAGGTAGATCCTGAAAAATGTGTGGCCTGCGGTCAATGCGTATCGGCATGTCCCAAAGCCCTGATCGAACTGATCCCATACACTGCCTCCAAAGAAGGCCTGAAGGTCCACTGCAGATCCAGAGCCTTCGGCAAGCCTGTAAAAGCAGCCTGCTCAGTGGGCTGTATCGGCTGCAAGATGTGCACCAGGGTCTGTGAGACCGGTGCCATCACAGTGGAGGATAACATTGCCCGCATTGATTACAGCAAGTGCACAGGATGCGGAGCCTGCGCCGAAAAATGTCCTTCAAAGATCATTTTTATCTGATAAGATATAATGAGGAGGTAGGAAATATTTATGAAATGTCCTTTTTGCGGAATGGATAACACCAGAGTTATTGATTCCAGACCGGCAGATGACAATACATCGATTCGCAGGAGAAGACAATGTGATGAGTGCGGAAAAAGATTTACAACCTATGAGAAGGTTGAGATCATCCCGCTTACGGTTATCAAAAAAGACTTTACAAGAGAACCCTATGACCGAAATAAGATCATGGCAGGTATCATGCGGGCATGTCATAAACGACCCATATCCGTAGATCAGCTGGAAGAGACCATGAATAAGATCGAGAATGATATCTACAATCTTGCCACCAAGGAGATCGAGAGCAAGGCGATCGGCGAGATCGTCATGGAAAGGCTGAAGTCACTGGAGCAGGTTGCCTATGTAAGATTCGCTTCGGTCTACCGGGAGTTTAAAGATGTCAATACATTTATGAACGAGTTAAAAAAGATGCTGGATACAGGATCAGAAAAAGATTAAAAGTAAGGGAGGATGATCATCCATGAAAAGAGTAACAAGTCTGGTGCTGGCCTTTTTCGTCGCATTATCCGCCTTCTGTATGAATGTGAAGGCAAAGGATTACAGTGACTATTCCAACAAGACAGTAAACTTCGGCCTCAACCTGAGAACTGATCACAAGAAGCCGGACTGCGAGAAACCAAAGGGAGTAAAGCTTTCAGATTACAATACTTATTATTATAATAAAAAAGCTTACAAGGCTGATGACAAGGTCATCTACCTGACATTTGACTGCGGCTATGAGAACGGCAATACGCCCAAGATCCTTGATGCCCTGAAAGAGGCTGATGTCAAGGCAATCTTCTTCGTGACGACACCGTTTGTCAAGGAGAACCCTGACCTGGTCAAAAGGATGAAAGAAGAGGGGCATCTTGTCGGCAATCACACCACAAATCATCCACGCCTTCCGGAATGTTCCGTGAAAAAGATCAAAAAAGAAATGAATACCTGTAAAGAGACCATGGAAGAGCTGACAGGCTACACCATGGATCCCTTTATGAGACCGCCTGAAGGGGCTTACAGTGAGAGAGTCATAAAGGTGCTTCAGGATATGGGATACAACACCATGCTCTGGAGTCTGGCCATCTATGATTATGATGAGAAAGACCAGCCCGGGGCTGACTATGTGGTGGAAAAGTTTAAGAAACATCATTTCTGCGGCATGATGCCTCTGCTGCATGCCATCTCTTCCTCAGACAGGAAAGCCCTCCCTGAGATCATCTCTACGATGGAGGATAAGGGCTATCGTTTCGGCATGGTGACCGAGTTCCTTGATGAGCAGGCGGAAGAGGAGACAACACAGGAGCAGGCCATCGATCCCAATGCAGGGGAGCATGAAGGAGAAGAAACAGGAAATTAAATATATTGGCTGTCGCACAAAACAGCCCTCCCAAACCGGCAGGATTTCATGTGTATGCATGGGATCCTGCCTTTAGTCTGTGAAGGGGAAACAGCAGCCTATGGATCAGACCGGTTGCGTTTGCTCGTTTCGGTTCGCGCGCTGATTTACCGCCATTCGCGCAAAACTCGCA
>CADBNQ010000234.1 GCA_902796045.1 uncultured Lachnospiraceae bacterium
AGAAACACTCTGTAATTTCTCTTCTTAAGAGCCTCCACAGCCCTGGTGCAGTCCTCGTCATTATAGAACTCAATCTCAAGGGCTCCTTCTTCCTCCCGGTTGTAGATGATACCTAAATTCTTGATGCTGATATTGTGGAGGGCAAGCTGCAGGGTCACATTGGCGATGGTCCCGGGCTCGTCAGGGATATCGATGTGGATCTTATGGACCTTGTCAAAAAGGCCGACTGCGTGTTCGGGTACAGAGTTGCGGTACTCTCCTGCTCCTCTGAAGAAGTCATTGACATAATCGCTGTCCCCGTTCTCCAGATGGTCGATGACCTCACTCAGGTCGGTGATCATGTCATTCAGCAGGTCGATGATGTTGTTCCTGTTATTCATACAGATCTGCTCCCACATGACAGGGGAAGAGGAGGCGATTCTGGTCATACTCTTAAATCCGCCTGCAGCCAGCTGTTTCAGCATCCCGTTGCTGCTGTCTCCCCGTGACACAAGATGAACCAGCTCTGCTGCGATAATGTGAGGGACATGGCTTAATGAAGCGGTGATGAAATCATGCTCCTGCGGGGGAAGGGTGACAGCCAGGGCCCCAAGCCCCTGGATAAAGGAAGAAAACATGGCCGTATGGCGGAACTGGGTCACTGCGCTGGGCGTGATAAAATAGTAGGCGTTTTCTATCAGATATTCGTTGGAATTCAAGTAGCCGGTCTTCTCCGAACCCACCATGGGGTGTCCGCCGATAAACTGCTGCTCCATCGCAAGCTCTCTGACCGCTTCCTGCATGGGGGCCTTCACGCTCCCTACATCAGTGATCAGGACACTTTCAGGGATGAACTTTTTAAGCCTTCGGATATTTTCCACATTGACCGAGACGGGGGCACACAGAAAGATGATATCGCAGGACGAAAAACGTTCATCGATGTCATCATAATATTCATTCAGCACCTTGTCTGAAAGGGCTGCGTCGATGGATTCCATATCTTTGTCATATCCTGCTATGAAACTGTCAGGATGGATCCGCCTGATGGTCCGGGCGATGGAACCTCCGATCAGGCCGAGGCCGATAAAGCCGATAGAAAAACTGTTCTTAAACATCTCTAACTCTCTCCTTGAAAAAAATACTTAGGGATAGTTTAACATCAAAGCAGAAAAAGTCAATGCTTTAATGCTTTTTTGTTTTAAAGTTATGAATTTTTTCTTGTTTCGCAGGGACTTGCCTGTTGACATCAGCAGTTTCATATGTAATCATAACAGTTAGAAAAGCATCTCTGTCATATGGCAGGGTCTTTAATTCAATGTAAAGGAGAGTTTGATTCACATGATCAATCAGAAGTTTAAAGCGATGCTTCAGGGCAAGAACATTATCAGGGAGCTGAGCGAATATGCCACTGCCAGGGGAAAAGAGATCGGATATGAGAATGTCTTTGATTTCAGCCTGGGCAATCCCAGTGTACCATGTACACAGGACTATACTGATGCGGCTATCAGGCTGCTTAAGGAAGGAGACCCTGTCGCTGTTCACGGCTACAGTCCTTCTCTGGGGATCGAGTCTGTCAGGGAAACCGTGGCAGCAAGCCTCAACCGCAGATTCGGCATGGACTATGATGCCAGGCACATCTTCATGACCTCCGGGGCAGCCGGCGCCATCGCCCATGCAGCCAGATGTGTAACAGAACCTGGGGATGAGATCCTGACTTTTGCCCCCTTCTTTCCGGAGTACACTCCCTACATCAATGAGACAGGGGCGGTCCTCAAGGTTGTCCCGGCTAATACCGAGGATTTCCAGATCAATTTCCCTGCCTTTGAGGAAATGATGAATGAGAATGTGGCTGCTGTCCTCATCAATACCCCCAACAATCCCTCCGGGATCGCCTACAGCACGGAGACCATCAAGAAGCTGGCACAGTTCCTCTATGACAAACAGGAGGAATATGGCCATGATATCTTCCTGATCAGTGACGAGCCCTACCGTGAGATTGTATTTGCAGGATCAGACGCCCCCTATGTCACAAAATACTATGACAACAGTATTTCCTGCTATTCCTTCTCCAAGAGCCTGAGCCTGCCAGGAGAACGTATCGGATATGTGGC
>CADBNQ010000235.1 GCA_902796045.1 uncultured Lachnospiraceae bacterium
AATGCCTGTCGTATTGCATCTTCCTTTTCAGGAGGGCAAATCGGCACCTTACCTCTTTCTGATTTTGGTTTATTATAGTTCTTTCGTTTTTCTATACCGCACTTTTCCTTTATCTGTGCTATGTACAATGAAGAAACATTATATCCGTATTGCTGTTGGATCCATTCCTTTATTTCCCTATATGACGCCTTACCACCCTTTGATATGTGATGGTCAGGTTCATAATCGAAATAAGTATATTTGGGTTCTTTCTCTTTCCAACCCAACAAGACAACCGTCTCAACGTGGCTGGTTCCCGGAAATTGATCCACCAGGCAGCACCGCTGAACCTGATATCCGGCTTCCTCCAGCAAGGCGAGATCACGCATCAGGCTTGTGGGTTTACAGCTGACATAGACCATCTCTTTTACGCCAAATCCGATAATCTTCCGAAGCGCTTTGGGATGAATACCGTCTCTGGGCGGATCTACCACAATGATGTCCGGCTTTTCTGTAAGCTGATCCATCACCTTTAACACATCTCCTGCTATAAATGAACAGTTGTCAAGTCCGTTACGGCCGGCATTTTCCCTGGCTGACTCCACGGCCTCTTCGACGATCTCCACGCCTGTCACCTGCCTGGCCACGGGTGCGAGGATCTGGGCAATGGTCCCTGTTCCTGAATAGAGATCATAGATTACTTTGTCCCTGGTATCCCCAACATATTCTCTCACTTTGCTGTAAATAAGCTCAGCGCTCAATGTATTGGTCTGAAAGAAAGAGAAGGGGGTAACCTTAAACTTCATATCAAAGAGAGTTTCCTCTATATAATCCTGTCCATACAGCAATCTGGTCTCATCAGATTGGACGATATCTGCCAGACTGTCATTGATGGTATGGAGGATACCGGCGATATGCCCTTTGATTTTTCTTTCCTGATCTTCCATTTTTTCAGGCTGGTTTTCCCTGGTTTCGAGAGCCAGAACATGCTGTACAAAGTGTTCCTCATCCAGCATGTCCTGAGAACTGGTCACCAGATTCACCAGGATCTGACCAGTTCTTGCAGATCGTCTCAATACCAGGTGCCGCAAAAAGCCTTCGTGGCGCATCCTGTGATAAAATGTTTTCTCTTCTATCCTGAAATACTCAAGGACCGACTGCAGCAGCACATTAAAATCGGAATCTGATATCCTGCAGTCTGACAGCTGGACAATATCGTAAAAACTGTTCTTCTTATGCAGGCCCAGAGTCAGGGGGCCGCCTTTGACCTCATCGCCAAAAGTGTATTCCATTTTATTACGGTACCCTTCGGTGACGGGGCTTCCGTAGACAGCCTCTATCTGGAAATCGAATCCTGCCTGCCTGATCAGCCTCTCCACCTGTCTCTCCTTGAGCTTCAGCTGCTGATCATAGGGCAGGTTCTGCCAGGCACAGCCGCCGCACACTCCGAAATGGATGCATGATGGCTGATCAAGCTCCAGGGGAGAAGGCTTAAGCACTTCAAGCAGACGGCCTTCCATCCTGTCCTTCCTCTTTTTGCTGATGGAAAACCGGACGGACTGCCCTTCCAGCGCATTCTTCACCACAATCTTCTGGTCCTCTACCTGCAGGATTCCCTTATTCGGGAAATCTGTCCTGATGACTTCTCCTGTCAGTATGTCTCCTTTTTTTATATTAATCAGTTCTTTCATAGTATTAATATTATTTAATCAAATTGTAACATTGTTAACAGTTCTGTAATGGGGCCTGACCCCATTATACACGTTGTCTTGACGCTTTTCAATAATTGTATTATATTTATTGTATAATAATTCACAAAACATTCCGATAGTTTTTGGAGAGAAAAAATGTCTGAATTCTTTATCTACTATGCTGAGTCTAACATAGTCTGCGTGATTATTTTCAGTATCATGCTGATCCATGATCTTATTAATGTCGACAGACAGGAGAAACAGATCAAGTACGATTACACCCTGATCTCTTTTATAGCCTATTTTTTATCAGATTCCATATGGGTCGCCATAGTCTCCGGTATTCTTCCGAAAACCAGGCTCAATATCTCTCTTATTGTCTTTTCAAACTACATTTTCATGGCTGCCATTACCTACTCATGGCTGAACTATGTCCTGGCGGTTGAGCAGGCGCCGCACCGAAACAGTCGTATCAGCAGGTTTGCGGTTGTTTTCCCTTTTCTGATTTCTACCATTCTTCTGATCATTACCTATTTTTCCTCGCCTGAGCTTCTGATCACCGAAAGTAATGACACAACCGGACTTTTCAATGTTTTCCTTGTAGGAGTACCTTACATCTATATCCTGTCCGTTCTTTTTTATACCATGAAAAAGGCAGTAAGTGAGGAGAATCCCCTTGAGAAGAAAAAGCATCTGTATATCGGCCTGTTTCCCCTTATCGTCATTGCCGGCGGCCTGGTGGAGATGGTCATTCTGCCCAATACACCGATTTTCTGTTTTGCCTGCACGATCCTGATGCTGACCTTCTACATCCAGTCCATGGAGACGCAGATTTCCATGGATCCGCTGACTCATCTCAACAACAGGGGACAGCTGTTTCGTTATGTATCCCAGCTGTCGGCTTCCTCTCATGATGACCGCCTCACCTTTGTCATCATGATCGATGTCAATGATTTCAAAAAAATCAACGACACCTATGGACATGCAGAAGGGGACAGGGCTCTGATCATCATCGCCGATTCCCTGAGAGACGTGGTCAGGAGGCACAACATCCCGATATTCCTGGGCCGATATGGAGGTGACGAATTCATACTGATCGTCAATCCTGCCAGCAAGGATGAACTTGAGGTCCTGATCCAGGAGATCCGCCGGCAGATCGAATCAAGATGCAAAGACGGCAATACGCCTTACATTTTATCTGTGGGAGCCGGCTATGACCAGCTGATGGGCAGGCAGGACAGTTTCCAGAAGTGTATGCAGCGGGCTGACCGCAACCTGTACCTGAATAAAGAATACTGTAAGACACATGGACAGACCACCATCTGCCAGTAAAAAGTCAGACGCATCATTCTTCAAACGCACAAAAAGGAGCTGCAAGACAGGTTGCAGCTCCTTTGCTATATTCTCATTATGAACAACCGGCATGGGGTGTTATGGCCAGGCTATGCAGGATGGCATTATTTCCCGGCGAGGGCTGAATTTGCAATATTTGTTGTGCAGGCGATGGCCATCTGGGTTGCCATAGGCTCTGTATACGGGTTAGGATAAAAGCTGGAGGTGACCATAAACTTACAGTTCTTGTAGGTATTCCACTCACTCAGGGGGATTTCCACCTGGAAATAGAGAGACGAAGTCTTTCCTGGGTTAACCTGTTTTGCAAATCCGCCGATTTCGGCTATATACAGGTCTCCCGGCCATTTTTTGATTGCCTGCCCGGCAGAATTCAGAGCGTAGATGGTGCTCTGCGGGCCGAACCTGCTTCCGCTCTGAACAAACCCCATTTGGGAGTGGGTTTTATTGGCCACCAGAACACGGAAAGTGATCTTGCCCGGTCTGCCACCGAAAGGAATACCATATAAGTATATTGGGGCAACAGGAGGGTCATAGACCG
>CADBNQ010000236.1 GCA_902796045.1 uncultured Lachnospiraceae bacterium
ATCAGGCCTGCCTGCGGAACTGATCTTCAAAACCTCCGCGCCCAAATCTGCCAGAATCAGAGACGCATACGGTCCCGGCAGCAGTGTGGAAAAATCAAGGATCTTCAGTCCTTCTAATGCACCCATAAACACCTCCCTTTTTCTTTCACTCCCTGACCATCATTTTTTGCTTTAATGAGTATATGCTTCATATTTAATATACTTTGCCTCCCATTTAGGATCCTTATATTTACTGTATTCCGACATCGGGCATCCGTGGCAAAGATCATCTGCCATCTCCAGGATGACATCTTTCAGCTCCAGATCTTTCTTATATGACTCCGGAATCGCTTCATAACCCAGCCGGGCACCAAGAATGTTGCCGGTGACAGCCCCGGTTGAGTCACTGTCGCCCTTATGATTAACGGCCGCAACCACTCCGGCTTTAAAATCATTCTGGTGCTTCAACGCACAATAAAGTGCTATACCGAGAGTTTCTTCTGCAACCCATCCTTCCCCAAGCATATTGATATTGTCCAGGTCTCTGGAGCTGCCGTGCTCAGATAGGTACACAGCCTGATCCATTATCCTGACAAGCTCCGGCAGATGAGAATCCCCTGCGAAGATCCTGCTTACAGTGTCTCTGGCCTCAAACACGATCTCTTTTAAGGGCATCGCATTCCCCTCCGGCGGAAAAACTATCCGGTTAATGATGTGGACCAGGACCGCTGCAGGCATATAGCCCAGAGAATGCCCATGTGTAATGGCTGCCAGCTGTGCCCCTTCCATATCAAGATCTTCCATGTCTGCACGATAATTCACGGCAAGAGGGGCCACCCGCATGATCCCTCCGCAGCCTTTACTGTTGTTCCTCTTTTCCTTTACATAGTCATCAAAACATTCACCTTCTTTGTGTTGTTCCAAGGCAGTCAAACAGGTGATTCCCGGTGCTCTTCTATCGTATAATTCAGGGACCTCCAAAAGCCAGGAAGACCCTCCGACTTCTGTAAACCGGCCATGCCGGGCCACTTTCTCCATGGTGGATTGCTGGGTCAGAAGCCAGTCCTGATAAGCATCCGCCACATATACTCTGGGATTCCCCTGGATACCACGCATACAGCCAATTGTATCACCAACAAGAAGCCCATTGGCCGTAAATAGGGTCATCTGAGTATCATCAGAGATCAGTGCTTTCCCGGTCTCAGGATCTATATCATATTCAGTAATGCCACTAGGGCCATATTTCTTAAATATGGTATCTTCATCCAGGAACTCTACCTGATATCCCAAGGCATCACCAACAGCTCCGCCAAAAATACATCCACGGATAGCATCCAGGTATATTTCATTCTTCTTTTTTTCTTTCAGTGCGCGTTCGGTGTCATCCGACAGGTGAGACATTGGATCAACCTCCTTTGAACAGCTTATCTTGTTTTAAACGCATATTCATGATCTACAAGCGGGATTGTCTTAACTTTCATGTCCTCTATTTTTACATAGGTTCCTTTTTCAATGGCAAGAATCACAGAATCGATGGCATCTTCCGTACCCTGTATCTCCATAGCTACAGAACCATCCCATTTATTTTTGCACCATCCGGTACATCCATACATATTGGCAGCATTTCGTGCACGCCATCGAAAGCCAACACCCTGGACATATCCATAGAAAATGATGCGTTTTCGAACCATCGACTTATCTTCTGGGTCTTTTATGGGATCAGACTTCATTGTCAGCCTCCTCAATCAAATGAACATTCATCATCTTATGTTAGTCTTAGAAACTCTATCAACTATTGTATAACATATTTAAGCATTATTAGCCAAAAACAATTTCACCGGATTTGCTTCTCCCCATTTATACAGGTTAGAAACAGATTTACCTATATTTTCACAACCTAAAGCCCTCGCAGGCTTTCCGGCCGGAAGGATTGTTGTTCCTCTGCCTGCACTATCTGGCGGATCATTTTTGGTATATCTCGATTCAGCTTTCCCCGTAAAGTCAGATAATTGGAGGCATGAGTTGCCCGAAAAACAGTCCCCTCAGAGTCCACATGTTCCAAAAACAGTTTCATCTCTTCCAGAACTTCTTCCGGTCGGAGCAGGGTCATCTTCCCAGACGCCACTTCTTCCCACATGGGTGTACCCTTTTCAAGCAGCAGAGTGAGATAGCCCAGATATTC
>CADBNQ010000237.1 GCA_902796045.1 uncultured Lachnospiraceae bacterium
CCAGAACCAATGCCAGAAGCCTTTTCATCTCATACCTCCTCCGTCTCTTCTCCTTTAGTGTGTATTAGATGGCACTCTTGTTCAATCAACTATATCCCCATCTTACCATCTTTCCACGCAAAAAGCATGTGCGGTTTGCATACTCTAACTTGCATTTCTATGCCCATCTTTTGCATGGAATGAAAAGTTTTCCATGCTCCGTTCTTTCCTGCTCTTTTCACAGACTCCAGAAAACGAGGATTAAAAGCAGTAATCAGCATCCCAGGCTTTTTGTGAGGCCGACGGTCGAGCCGTTAATCTCGACTATGATGCCAGCGATTTAATTAGCTATATCTAACTCCTCCTTTCCCAAATAAAAAGCACCTGCCCGTATGGATAGATGCATTATCAGTTCATTTTATACGGATGCCAGTCTTCATTTCTGATCCTCAGTCACCAACTGTTCTGCGCACTTCTCTGCACTCGCAAATCCAAAATATCTCATCTGAACACCCGCAATCTTGCAGTTCTTCACCACATTCCAATACTGCGTGTGGGATATACAATTGTTCTGGATCCAGACCACATCCGCATTCTTCACAATATCAGTATTGAACGCAAGGTTACCTGCATCCACATACTTGACATTCGGCAGCATGGGTCTGATTGCTTTCAGCCAGGTGTCATGCCCGCCAAAGATTACTGTGCGCTTCTTCGTTTCGTAGGGATATGAGTATTCCTTCTCAACCCGTTCCAGTCTCTCAGAATTTTCAACCTCCCGGTTGAAGACAAGTTCCCGGAGATCGGCAAGTTCCCTGTGTTCCAGCCGCAGCGCCTTTAACTCATGTTCAAGCTTTGCTCTTTCGTTATTGGCCTCCTGCCTGGTTCTCGCCAATTCATTACCCAGGCTCTTGATCCTCTTTTTGGCTGCGGACAGTTCTGCCTGCAGCTTATCCGGGGTTTCAGCAGCTACGCTCTTGCCCTGTTCTCCAATCACCTTCCCCCAGTAACCGCCAAGCGAAACCGGCACGGCTTTATCAAATGTGATCTTATCGCCCGTACCTTTCCTCTGCATACTCTCTGCAGGTAATTCCTCTTCCTCTAAAAACACAGGCCTATCCCAATCACCATAGTTGACCTGCCTTGCCTGGAATGTCTGAAGGAACATAAGCTCTGCCGTCTCCGTTACCTTCCTGGCGACATCCTCATTCATTCCTTCTTCGATCAGCCGCTTCCGGTCTTCTTCAAAAGGATGCAGCCCTGTAGGAACTACGCCTCTGCTAAGACCATAGATCACCTGTGCAAGATTCTGATCACCATGCATGGTGTGATAGTAATCGATATGGTCCTCAACCGGTCCTTTCTCCACCCAGTCATTCTGATCATAACGAAGCCCATCATAGAAGGCATCCCAGTCATCATCATCCCAATTCTCCCTGTCAACATACCAGGGAAGCATGGTGATAACGTACATCATGAGGGAACATCCTGACTTCATCAGCCAGGGAGCGTCATCTCCTGTGTCAAGCAGATATAGCAGTGCAAAGCACAGTTCATAAGGATCATCTACTGTGAACCCTTCCAGCGCTTCAGCAATCTCCCTGCTGCCAGTCTCACGTCGTATTGATCTACGGTCCATGTGCAGGAGCTTGTCGAAGTTCATAGCATAGTCATGTTCACGGTCGCGCAGTTCTTCGTCTCGTTTCTCTATCTCTTCTTCCGGCTCCTTCATGGCAGGGTTTATCAGCGGACTTGCCGCCATCTTAAGCTTATTCTGATTCTGTGCGATCAGCTTATCAAAATAAGCCTGCCCTTTCAGATACCGAGCGGCGAGCTCCCATAGCTTATCTTTGAATACATCACACGCTCTTTCTACTTCTTCCTCTGGAAGCAGGTTTAGTAGTTTTTGCCATGTCTCAGAGGGTCTCTTCCCTCTCGCGTTCTCCTCAGTGATGAGGCGTGATCTCGCTCCATATCTATCCGTAATGACATGGATCAGCGATTGGATCAGCTCATTGGAATAGCATGGATGACTAAAGTCAACCGGCAGGTAAAAAGCATCCGGTTCTTCACTCACATCCGGCAGAAAGTCATAAGCCTCCACCATTGTGCCATGAGAGCGTATCTTCTCAAGCATCCATAGAGCAGCACCAATCTTCAGATCATCATCCATATCCTGATGGTTATAGTTTTCGAATGGGAGCAGTTCATTCTTCACAAACGCTTCCATGGTGGATCGAAGGCCAAAAGGACGGAACTCTTTCTCCGCCCGGTCAAGATAATTCAGGATCGCCTTCTGACGACGTAATCCATACGAGCCTTCCAGATATGATTCTACATCCCTGCCGATTGTGCTGACCGCATCTGCCATTGTCCGGCATTGCTGCTCTACAAACCGCTTCTGTTCTTTTGACATGTGAGTGCTCCTTTTATCTGCCTCTCAGGAATCTCCTTCTTTTATCTATCGTTCAGGAGTAAACGGAAATCAAGTAGAAAATCTTCCATGACACTGCTTATATTTTTTCCCCGATCCGCAGGGACAGGGATCATTCCGTCCCACCTTGACAATCCTTCTTTCACCATGTGGGCCGACAGTAGCAAAGTTGTCGATGGAACTATAGTCCACGTTCACCCCCATTGCCCTGAACTGCGTTTCCGCTTCCCTCATGTTCTTAGCCGCCCGGACAGATGCCGGCATGAGTGTGGGCATGCTCTTCAACCCGTTCGGATACATCTTTTTGAACAGATCCTTCGGTCTCCACCCGCGGTTTGCGCGCAGATTCACGTTATTCAGGAATTCACTGATCATCGGCATCATGGCGTTCAGATCATCAATCATTGGAACCTTTACTGCCTTCCCGGCCGGTTTTGCACTTCTGCTCCCAATCGCCCCGGGAAACAGCTCATTTATAATCCCATTTATCGCCTCGTACTGGTCAAGCGCATCCGTAGAATACTGCTGCCAGATCCCGGCAAGGAGTTTTGAATTACCACCCTGTTTCTCAATTTCCTCTTTCAGGGCTGTCATGGCAGTGCTGTGGATGTATCCATCTTCTATGAGTTCTGTGATCTCCTTCTCTGTCGGAATATAAAAATCTGTGTCTCCCTGCCGAACCATCAGATCCATCCTCGTGTCATCATCCAGATGAAGCTCCGCGTAGGGATTCCCGGATTCCACCGCCTTCTTCATCATCGGTTCAAGCTGAGTCCCTTCCAGTTCCAAAGGAGCAAAGAACCCCTCACCATAATTGCCAAAGTCCACAAGCCGCCCCTCCATGTAATCCATGAGAACAGCATCTGATTGCACAACCGCGTCGATCAGCTCCGCATCTGCTGCTTTGCAGTTCCTCTTTGTTTCATACATCATCTTCAGCACGGATACAGGATAGAATCCATATAAGAACTCACCTGCCGTCGCACAATTTTCAAGCCATTTCTGATCTATCATTCTGGTCTCCTCCTCATATTCAGTTCCCTTGGAGAGCTCTCGCTAATAGTTTCAGCTTACCACTTCAGAACATACATAGCCACCGCCTACAGCAGATTTAAATCGCTGGCGTCATTCTTCTTCCAGCCCTGTCCCTTCGCCCAGATAAGGAACTCCTTCTTCTCTTTCCTCGCCCTGACTTTTTGAGCTTTATTCATATTATCCAGATCCGGGTTAATGGAAAGCAGAAAACCCGCAAAGCCGGATAAACCTCCTACATCATCCATCACCATTTCCCCATCCCTTGCGATCATCACCGGGCGGTAGGTTTCCCTGCATTTAATGTTTGCCTTATCGAGTATGTCCTGGCTCACATCCATGTCCCTGCAGTCAAAGCTTGCCGTGATCCTGACCTTCCAGCCGTCGCCAAAGTCATAACGATAGATAAGTTCTGTGGCAAATGGCATAGGAAGCACCTGATTAAACGGCGAGTCCTCATTGAGGCGAAACGCTGCATCAATACTGTCATCTATGAAACTGAGTTCCTCTGTGACTGTCTTGCAGGTGTTTTCTTCTATGAACCGGGCTTCATCGTCTATTTCTTCTTCTATTTCCTTATTACCCTCTTCACCCACGACATCTGTCTTTTCTTCCGTGCCCACTTTTTTTTCATTTTCCGCGCTTTCTTCGCTGGCAGGTGTGAAGGTGTCCGAGGTATAATTCTTCTCAACAGAAGCGGAAAAAACGGATGGCAACCGGTCAAACCCCGGGCAAAGGATCGATTCCAGCGGAAGGCGTTCAAGCAGTGTAAATGGATCAGTCCCGAATACAGAATACAGACGGTCAAGGGGAAAATCTTTAAACTTCACAATCTCCACTCTCTCATCAGGCTTTGCCCTTGACTCCCCGTTCTTCACCCATCCGGCAAAGTACGGTGATTCAATGTATTCCTTATCCTTTCCATCATAGGGCATTTTTGCCCTCGGGATCTTACTGTAGCTTACATACATCTCCGTCTCCGGCTCGATGTTCTGAACATCGTAGAAGCTGCTGTAAAGTCCTTCTTCCCTGCACTGCGAGAGATACGGTCCTGTATACTTTCTCCTCAGCCAGTTTTTAAAGCTTCCGCCTTCATAATCCTCTGCCCAGAACTGGGCATCCTCGTCCATATAAGGGGATCTGAAAATAATCCCTACCATCTTCTGCCACCTCTCAGGGCTGTCTTCACAAAACTCGGACAGTCTTTCATCCGTCAGATGGAAGTCATGCAGGTGGCTGTTCTGCCAGCCAAATGCTCTCTGAATAACATAGTGGAGGGCATAGAGAGGGATATTGAAAGGAACTACAATGTCCCGGCTGATGGTATCGCCCTTTACGTTCCCATACTTGCGAAGCACATCCAATTCCTTTTCTCCTATCCAGTCAACCAGCTCAAGGTGCAGCCGCACCACTTCCTGCGGTTCAAAGGGAAGACGATTCCCGGAGATCCTTTCAAGATCAAACTTATTTCTGAAATTCAGCGCACCCGGATACATGCCGAGATCATTGATGAGATCTTTCATCTCCTGCTTCTGATCTTCAGTTGGGCTCTCCACAGCCTGGAGTTTCGCCAGTTCAGCCCGTTCCCGGTTATCACGCTCTTTCCTTAATGCCATATGTTCATTCAGCTCTTCAATCTTATCCGCAGGCATCATATCAGCAATATTCTCCCAGGTAACCCTCGGAGGTCTGGTCCAGTCAACCTGATATGACATTGCCTTCTCTTTTTCCCAGGAGTTCTTTTCACCCTTGCCGGATTGATCTTCCTTTTCGGGCTGATCTCCCCTGCTGGTCTGTACCTTCAGATCCTTCTGCCTCTTCTTCTGTTCCTTCTCATATGCCCTATACTCCCTCACCTCAGCCACATGCTTGCTCGGCTCAGCCGTGCCATGAAACTCATCCGTGTAGGGAAGATAGGAGGACACAGTTCCGGTAGACACACTAAGCTGGGCAGCAATCTCCTTCACGCTCATCCCCTGCTCCCTCAGCCGCTGAACCGAAGAAACCATCGGGGAAGTATACACGCCCTCTGTCACAAGCATCTTCGTAACCTTGGTGCGGGTAATCCCGAACTTCAATGCCGTCTCATTGATGGATCCATTCGGGTAGGAATTGGATTTCGTGGCAAGAAAAAATGCTGCTACATCCTTCATCAGCTTTTTATCCTTATCTGAAATAGACATATCTTTTTTCCTCGCGATCTACTTTTCACGTTTCAGCAATTATCTGCATTTTAGTAGGGCTGATCGCACATGTCAACAGATTTCTTTAATTACTCACGTTTCAGCAGTTTTTGGTTTTGAAAAGAGCAGCCTCATCAACTGCTCACAAAATCAAATTTCAATCGGCTTCCTAATCACTCGAATGGAAGAGCCTCATCGCCATCAAAGCTCCCCAGCTGTAGGTCTTTTCAAGCTTCCCTGATACATAATTGTTTTTCGCTTTCCTGATCGTCATGGCCTTTGCCCTCCGTGTGGTTTTGTTATGATGTGGCGCATGTTCATGGTGACAGGTACCACTGTTTTATCCTCAGAAAACAGCCCATAGCTGCTGTACTCATATGCAAGAGGTTCCCTCACCATCAATGCCTTTACCGGATTCAGATTTCTATGTTTTTCCTTTGCATAAAATGAAAAAGTTTCACCCACCCGGTACATTCTTTCTTCTCATATTTCCTATTATACGGATTATGTGACATAAAATCAGGCCTGAA